>NZ_WCIN01000037.1:0-179857 GCF_009025755.1 Klebsiella sp. RCJ4 | reverse complement strand
TTGGTAGAGCACGACCTTGCCAAGGTCGGGGTCGCGAGTTCGAGTCTCGTTTCCCGCTCCAAATTTCTTCTCATACCCAGTTTATCCACAGCGCAAGCACGCGCCGGTGATGATTTTCGAGCGGTCCTGAAAATACTGTGAACAGAGTTATCCACAGGTTAACCTTTCGTCCTCTCTCAGAAAATTACTTCACTATGTAAATAGTATTCTTATATCTAATTGAAAGATAAGAGTTAAATTTCATTTCAAAGTGTTAATCCGATCACTTGACGAACGTCTGCCCCTTGAAACGCAATGTGTTTTTATTTTTATTCACACCCTGTGAATGAATCAGGCGTCGCGCGGTAGCCCTTTTTCAACCACCCTGACCAGACGCAGCTTTTTGGGTAACTGCACCTCAACCACATTGGCATTTCTCTTTTCAATTTGCTGCGCCATCGCCCACTCGATATGTTCGTCGAGAAGCGGGTGCTCACCCCTGCGGCTTTCCAGCGCCTTCAGGTTCGCTTCATCCCAGGGCGCGTTGCCCAACGCGACGGCGATATTACGCAGCCAGCGCAGATGACCAATACGGCGAATGGCCGAACCTTCCGTCACTTTTAAAAACCAGGGTTCGCTCCAGGCGAACAGCTCAATAAGCGCCGGGGCGTGTAGCGCCTTGCGCGGACTGAAATCCTCTTCATCGGTGAGCTGCGCGAAGCGGTTCCACGGGCAAATCAGCTGGCAGTCATCGCAGCCGTATATGCGGTTGCCGATCAGCGGACGAAACTCTTCCGGAATAGCGCCTTCCAGTTCGATAGTCAGATAGGAAATACAGCGCCGGGCATCGACGGTATAGGGCTCGACGATGGCGCCGGTTGGGCAGATGGTCATACAGGCAACGCAGCGGCCGCACTCTTCCTTGACGGGCTGGTCAATGGGAAGAGGGAGATCGATAAGCAGTTCACCGAGGAAAAAGAACGAGCCGGCATCGCGGCTAAGGATGAGCGAGTGCTTACCTGTCCATCCCAGCCCCGCTTTTTCGGCTAAAGGGCGTTCAAGAATCGGCGCGGAATCGACAAAAGGTCTAAAATTGAGCGAAGCACACTGTCCCTGAATCATCTCACCTAATTTTTTCAGGCGATGACGTAATAGCTTGTGATAGTCCCGTCCGAGGGCGTAACGGCTAACGTAACCCACCGCGGGGTCTTTCAGGGTACGGGCGAAAGCGGCATTAGCGGGCAGGTAGTTCATTCTCACGCTAATCACGCGCAGGGTACCGGGCTGGAGCTCATGGGGGCGCGCGCGCATCATGCCATGACGCGCCATCCACGCCATTTCGCCGTGGTATTGTTTATCCAGCCACGCCTGCAGTTTAGGTTCGCTGGCGCTGAGATCGGTATCGGTAATACCGACCTGCTGGAACCCCAACTCTGTGCCCCATTGTTTGATTTGCTGCGCTAACTGATTGAGATCGAGGGGCTGTGACATGATGGACCATACGATGACGAAAAACACCGGGAGTATACCACATATCATCTGGTCGGCGGAGGCGCTACGACGAGCGGAAAAAGAGGCGGCGGATGCCCTTGGGCTGACGTTGTATGAACTGATGCGTCGTGCGGGCGAAGCGGCTTTTGAGCTTGCGCGCGTCCAGTATCCTGAAAGCCGGCACTGGCTGATTCTCTGCGGCCACGGTAATAACGGCGGCGACGGCTACGTGGTGGCTCGCCTGGCACAGTCGCGAGGCATTCAGGTCACGCTGCTGGCGCTGGAGAGCGAGAAGCCGCTGCCGGAAGAGGCCAGCCTCGCGCGTGAGGAGTGGCTCAACGCCGGCGGCACGATTCATGCCGCCAGCATCCCCTGGCCGGAAGATATCACGCTGATTATTGACGGCCTGCTCGGTACCGGGTTACAGAGCGCGCCCCGGGAAAACGTTGCGGCGCTGATCGCGCGGGCAAACGCCCATCCGGCTGCGGTTGTGGCGCTGGATATCCCCTCCGGCCTGAATGCGCAAACGGGGACGACGCCGGGCGCGGTTATCCATGCCGCTCATACCATCACCTTTATCGCGCTTAAGCCGGGGCTGCTGACCGGCAAAGCCCGCGATGTCGTTGGCCGTTTGCATCACCACGCCCTGGGGCTTGAGGGTTGGCTGGCAGGCCAAACGACGGCGCTCAGTCGCTTCGATGCCTCGCAGCTCCCCGGCTGGCTGCCGCCGCGGCGTCCAACCTCGCACAAAGGCGACCACGGTAAGCTGGTGATTATTGGCGGCGAACCGGGGACGGCGGGCGCCATACGAATGAGCGGTGAAGCGGCGCTGCGCGCGGGCGCCGGGCTGGTGCGAGTACTGACTCACCGGGACAACATTGCCCCCATTCTGACCGCCAGGCCGGAGCTGATGGTCCATGAGCTGACGTCCCGCTCTCTCGAAGAGAGTCTGCACTGGGCGGATGTCATTGCGATTGGGCCGGGTCTGGGGCAGGGCGAGTGGAGTAAAAATGCGTTACGCCAGGCGGAGAATTTTCGCAAACCAATGGTCTGGGATGCGGATGCGCTGAACCTGCTGGCAATCAATCCCGATAAACGTCACAATCGCGTGCTGACGCCGCATCCCGGCGAAGCCGCCCGCCTGCTGAACGTGAGTGTGGCAGAAATTGAAAGCGATCGCTTACATTCTGCACAACGTCTGGTAAAACGTTATGGTGGCATCGTGGTGCTGAAAGGTGCAGGTACGATCGTGGCGAGCGAAACGGGCGAAATGGCTATTATCGACGCCGGTAACGCTGGGATGGCCAGCGGCGGGATGGGCGATGTGCTGACCGGTATTGTCGCTGCGTTGTTAGGCCAGCGCCTGACGCCGTATGATGCTGCCTGCGCCGGATGCGTTGCTCATGGCGAAGCCGCCGATCGGCTGGCGGCGAGACACGGCACCCGCGGAATGCTGGCGACCGATCTTTTTTTCACGCTCAGGCGTGTTGTTAACCCGGATGTGATTGACGTAGACCATGATTAACCGAGTGATTCCTTTACCCGATGAGCAGGCGACTTTAAGCCTTGGCAACCGCGTCGCGCAGGCATGCGCTGGCGCGACGGTCATCTATTTGTATGGCGATTTAGGGGCGGGTAAGACCACCTTTAGCCGCGGTTTCCTTCAGGCTCTCGGTCACCGTGGCAACGTTAAAAGCCCAACCTACACCCTCGTCGAGCCTTACAGCCTCGATAATTTGATGGTCTATCACTTCGATCTTTATCGCCTGGCGGATCCTGAGGAACTCGAGTTTATGGGGATCCGCGATTATTTTACTGACGATGCTATCTGCCTGGTGGAATGGCCGCAGCAGGGCACGGGAGTACTGCCGGACCCGGATGTTGAAATTCACCTTGAGTATCAGGCACAAGGGCGTGAGGCGCGCGTAACCGCGGTCTCCTCATTGGGTGAGTCTTTATTGGCGCGTTTGGCTAATTAGCCTGAAGGACGACGGGATGATGTATCGCTTAACCAGTTGGCTGGCCGCCGCACTGATGCTGTTCAGCATTCAGGCCACTGCGGCAAGTTTATCCGATATCCAGGTCTCAAATGGCGATCGGCAGGCCCGCATTACTATTAGCTTTATCGGCGAGCCTGAATATTCGTTTAGCCCCCAGGGCAAACGCATCGTGGCGCTGGATATTAAACAGACTGGCGTACTCCAGGGGCTACCGCTGCAGTTTAGCGGCAATAATCTGGTAAAAAGCATTCGTTCCGGGACGCCGCAGGATACGCAGTCGCTGCGCCTGCTGGTGGATCTCACCGCCGACGGCAAAACCCGCGCGGTGAAACAGCAGAACGGCTCTAACTACACCGTGGTGTTTACGATTAACGCCGACGCGCCGCCTCCGCCTCCACCCCAGCCGGTGGTGGTTAGACAGGCGGAAAGGCCCGTGGCGCAGCCCGTGCGTCCGAGCGAACCCGCGCGCAACCCGTTTAAAGCCGATAACGACCGGCTCACCGCGGTGACCAGCACCAGTAGCGTAACGCGTCCTGCGGCGCGTACCGTTTCCGGCGACGATAAAGTGATTATCGCCATTGACGCCGGCCACGGCGGCCAGGATCCGGGAGCCATTGGTCCGAACGGCACGAAAGAGAAGAATGTGACCATAGCGATTGCGCGCAAGCTCCGCGCGCTGCTGAATGCCGATCCGCAGTTCAGGCCCGTGCTGACGCGCGACGGCGATTATTTCATTTCCGTCATGGGGCGTTCTGACGTCGCACGTAAGCAAAACGCCAATTTCCTTGTCTCGATTCACGCCGACGCTGCGCCGAATCGCGATGCTACCGGGGCCTCGGTTTGGGTGCTTTCCAACCGCCGCGCGAACAGCGAAATGGCCGGCTGGCTCGAGCAGCATGAGAAACAGTCAGAACTGCTGGGCGGCGCGGGCGATGTACTGGCCAACAGCCAGTCGGACCCTTACCTGAGCCAGGCGGTGCTGGATTTACAGTTCGGCCATTCCCAGCGCGTCGGGTATGATGTGGCGACCAATGTGCTGAGCCAGCTGCAGCGGATCGGCGATTTACATAAGCGTCGTCCTGAGCATGCCAGCCTCGGCGTACTGCGTTCGCCGGATATCCCGTCGATCCTGGTGGAAACGGGTTTTATCAGTAATACCGGCGAAGAGCGGCTGCTGGGCAGCGATGCTTATCAGCAGCAGGTCGCAGAGGCGATTTATAACGGCCTGCGTAACTACTTTATGCAGCACCCTCTGCAATCCGCGCCGCGCGGGGCAGCCGCGCAGACTGCCAGCGCAGGTTCGTCAGACGGGACGTTGTTAAATTAAGGAGACGGCCATGCCGATTCAGGTTCTACCGCCGCAGCTCGCCAACCAGATTGCCGCAGGTGAAGTGGTGGAACGTCCGGCGTCGGTGGTCAAAGAGCTGGTGGAAAATAGCCTCGATGCCGGGGCGACGCGTATCGACATTGATATTGAGCGCGGCGGGGCGAAGTTAATCCGCATTCGCGATAACGGCTGCGGCATCAAAAAAGACGAACTGGCGCTGGCGCTGGCTCGTCACGCCACCAGTAAAATTGCTTCGCTGGATGACCTTGAGGCGATCATTAGCCTCGGCTTTCGCGGCGAAGCTCTGGCCAGTATCAGCTCAGTGGCTCGCCTGACGTTGACCTCGCGTACCGAGGAGCAGCAGGAGGCCTGGCAGGCCTATGCCGAAGGGCGCGATCAGGCGGTCACCGTGAAGCCGGCGGCGCACCCGGTGGGAACAACGCTGGAAGTGCTGGATCTGTTTTATAACACCCCCGCCCGGCGCAAATTTATGCGCACCGAGAAAACCGAGTTTGGCCATATCGACGAGATCGTGCGGCGCATTGCGCTTGCGCGCTTCGACGTGACCATCAACCTCAGCCACAACGGCAAGGCCGTGCGCCAGTACCGGGCGGTATCGCAGGACGGCCAGCGTGAGCGGCGTCTGGGCGCGATCTGCGGTTTGCCATTTCTCGAACACGCGCTGGCGATTGAGTGGCAGCACGGCGACCTGACCCTCAGCGGCTGGGTGGCCGATCCGCTACATACCAATCCGACGCTGGCGGAGATTCAGTATTGCTACGTCAATGGGCGGATGATGCGCGATCGCCTGATTAATCACGCGATTCGCCAGGCCTGTGAAGACAAGCTGGGCGCCGATCAGCAGCCTGCCTTTGTGCTGTATCTGAAGATAGATCCGCATCAGGTGGATGTGAACGTCCATCCGGCCAAACATGAAGTGCGTTTTCATCAGTCGCGCCTGGTGCATGACTTTATCTATCAGGGCGTGCTGAGCGTCCTGCAGCAGCAGCTGGAGGTGCCGTTGGCGGAAGAGGGCGATGAGCCCGCGCCGCGACAGGTGCCGGAAAACCGCATTGCGGCGGGCGGCAATCATTTTGCCCAGCCGGCGGTCGCGCGTGAAAGCGCCGCTCCCCGTTACCGGGATGAGCCCGCCGCGCCGCGTTTGAATACCGGAGGTTCGCGAGAGTCCGCCGCCTCTGGTTCATCTGGCGGAGCCGCCTGGCCGCACGCGCAGCCAGGCTATCAAAAACAGCAGGGTGCGCTTTATCGCCAACTGCTGGATACGCCGGCCACGGAGCGTAAACCCCTGGCTCCCGCACCGGCAGCGGAAGGCCTGTCGGGTCATAGCCAAAGCTTTGGCCGCGTACTGACGATTATCGATAGCGACTGCGCGCTGCTGGAGCGCGGCGGTAAGTTAGCGCTGCTGGCTCTGCCGGTTGCTGAGCGCTGGCTGCGCCAGGCGCAGCTAACGCCGGGCGCAGAGGCGGTTTGCGCCCAACCGCTGCTTATCCCGCTGCGGATAAAAGTGTCCGACGAGGAAAAAGACGCGCTCAAGCATGCGCAGTCGGCGCTGGCTGAGGTCGGGATTGAACTCCAGTCCGATACGCACCACGTGACGGTCCGCGCAGTGCCTTTACCCTTAAGACAACAAAATTTACAAATCTTGATTCCTGAACTGATAGGCTACCTGGCGCAGCAAAAAACCGTCGACGTCGGCAACATTGCTCAGTGGATAGCGCGTAATCTGGCGAGCGAACATGCGCAGTGGAACATGGCGCAGGCGATTGCCGTCCTGGCGGATATCGAACGCTTATGTCCGCAGCTGGTTAAAGCGCCGCCGGGTGGTCTGTTACAACCTGTTGATTTACATTCGGCGATGAATGCCCTGAAAGATGAGTGATGTAACTGAGGCAAGCCTGCCTAAGGCAATATTTTTAATGGGCCCTACGGCCTCTGGTAAAACCGCATTGGCTATCGCCTTACGTAAAGTTTTGCCAGTAGAGTTGATTAGCGTTGATTCAGCCCTCATCTATCGAGGAATGGACATAGGCACGGCCAAGCCCGATGCCGCGGAGCTGAGCGCTGCGCCGCATCGTCTGCTGGATATTCTTGACCCGGCCGAGGCTTATTCCGCGGCGGATTTCCGCCGCGATGCGCTGGCAGAGATGGCCGATATCGTCGCTGCCGGGCGTATTCCGCTACTGGTTGGCGGAACGATGTTGTATTTCAAGGCGTTGTTGGAAGGATTGTCGCCTCTACCCTCGGCTGACCCTGAGGTCAGAGCCAGGATCGAGCAACAGGCCGCAGAGCAGGGATGGAACGCGTTACACCAGCAGCTACAGGAAATTGATCCGGTTGCCGCCGCGCGTATTCATCCAAATGATCCGCAAAGACTTTCCCGAGCACTGGAAGTTTTTTTCATTTCGGGTAAAACTTTAACGGAGCTGACGCAAACGTCAGGTGATGCTCTGCCGTATAAGGTGCACCAGTTCGCCATCGCCCCGGCGAGCCGTGAACTGCTCCATCAGCGCATAGAACAGCGTTTTCATCAGATGTTGGCTTCAGGTTTTGAAGCAGAAGTGCGGGCGCTTTTTGCCCGGGGAGATTTGCATACGGATATGCCTTCCATTCGTTGTGTCGGATATCGCCAGATGTGGTCTTACCTTAATGGCGAGATCCCGTATGATGAAATGGTTTATCGAGGTGTTTGCGCCACGAGACAGTTAGCTAAACGTCAGGTGACCTGGCTGCGCGGTTGGGAAGGTATCCACTGGTTAGACAGTGAACAACCTGAACAAGCGTTCAACAAAGTATTACAGGTTGTTGGTGCTAGCCTGGACTGAACGTGTACAATTGAACGGGTATCGTGCGTAATTTTTTTAAGAATCGTAAGGTTCTGAGTACAAAACAAGCATACATATAAGGAAAAGAGAGAATGGCTAAGGGGCAATCTTTACAAGATCCGTTCCTGAACGCTTTGCGTCGGGAACGTGTTCCGGTTTCTATTTATTTGGTGAATGGTATTAAGCTGCAAGGGCAAATTGAGTCTTTCGATCAGTTCGTGATCCTGTTGAAAAACACGGTCAGCCAGATGGTCTATAAGCACGCAATTTCTACTGTTGTCCCGTCTCGCCCGGTGTCACACCACAGCAACAATGCTGGCGGCGGTACAAACAACTATCACCACGGTGGTGGTGCGCAGGGTTCTTCTGCGCCGCAGCAAGACAGCGAAGACGCCGAATAAGGCAGATGCTGTTTTTCCACGTCGGGGAGCCAGGTTTTCTGCGTTCCCCGCTGGTATTTTATAAGGGGTTTACGCTTGTTTGACCGTTATGATGCCGGTGAGCAGGCGGTACTGGTACACATCTATTTTTCGCAAGACAAAGATATGGAAGATCTCCAGGAGTTTGAAACTCTGGCCTCTTCCGCCGGTGTCGAAGCAATGCAGGTGATTACCGGTAGCCGTAAAGCACCGCACCCGAAGTATTTTGTTGGTGAAGGTAAAGCTGTCGAAATTGCGGAAGCCGTAAAAGCGACCGGTGCATCGGTCGTGCTCTTCGATCATGCCCTGAGTCCGGCACAGGAACGAAACCTGGAGCGCTTATGCGAATGTCGGGTTATCGATCGTACCGGCCTGATTTTAGATATTTTTGCCCAGCGAGCGCGTACCCACGAAGGGAAACTGCAGGTCGAGCTGGCGCAGCTGCGCCACATGGCGACTCGCCTCGTTCGCGGCTGGACCCACCTTGAAAGACAGAAAGGCGGGATTGGTTTGCGCGGCCCGGGGGAAACCCAGCTCGAAACTGACCGCCGCTTGCTGCGTAATCGTATTATGCAGATCCTGGCGCGACTGGAAAAAGTTGAAAAACAGCGTGAGCAGGGACGGCGGTCACGCGCCAAAGCCGATATCCCAACCGTGTCGCTGGTCGGTTATACCAACGCCGGTAAATCCACGTTGTTCAACCAGATAACCGAAGCCGAGGTCTATGCTGCGAACCAGCTGTTCGCCACTCTGGATCCAACGCTGCGCCGGATTGATGTCCCTGATGTCGGCGAAACCGTCCTGGCGGATACCGTAGGCTTTATTCGCCACCTGCCGCACGATCTGGTGGCCGCGTTTAAAGCGACGCTCCAGGAGACGCGCCAGGCGACGCTGTTGCTGCATATCATTGATGCGGCCGATGTGCGCGTGCAGGAAAATATTGACGCAGTTAATACGGTGCTCGCGGAAATCGAAGCTGATGAGATCCCGGCGCTGCTGGTCATGAATAAAATCGACATGCTGGATGATTTTGAGCCGCGTATCGATCGGGATGAAGAAAATAAACCGATTCGGGTCTGGCTTTCCGCCCAGACCGGGGTTGGCGTACCGCTGCTTTTTCAGGCTTTGACGGAACGGCTTTCTGGTGAAGTGGCCCAGCACACGCTGCGCCTGCCACCGCAGGAAGGTCGGTTGAGAAGCCGGTTCTATCAGCTTCAGGCGATAGAGAAAGAGTGGATGGAGGATGACGGTAGCGTTGGTCTGCAGGTGCGCATGCCGATCGTTGACTGGCGTCGCCTCTGTAAACAAGAGCCAGCGCTGGTTGAATACGTGATTTGACCTTGCAGCTTGCCTGAAGATATTGACCCCTGTGGGGATATCAAAAACAAATATGGAGCATATACATGGCGTGGAATCAGCCCGGTAATAACGGACAGGACCGCGACCCGTGGGGAAGCAGCAATAACCAAGGCGGCAACTCTGGGGGAAATGGCAACAAAGGCGGTCGCGAGCAGGGACCTCCCGATCTGGATGATATCTTCCGTAAGCTAAGTAAAAAACTTGGCGGCCTGGGTGGCGGAAAAGGTGGACTGGGCGGCGGTAGCGGCTCTCAGGGACCTCGCGGGCCAATGGGCGGACGTATCGTCGGCATCGTTGCCGCCGCTGCGGTTATTATCTGGGCAGCCAGCGGTTTCTATACCATTAAAGAAGCTGAACGTGGCGTCGTCACTCGCTTTGGTAAATTTAGCCATCTGGTTGAGCCTGGCCTTAACTGGAAACCTACTTTCATTGATAACGTTCAGGCGGTTAACGTTGAGTCGGTCCGCGAACTGGCGGCTTCCGGCGTCATGCTGACGTCTGACGAAAACGTCGTGCGCGTTGAGATGAACGTGCAGTACCGCGTGACCGATCCGGAACGCTATCTGTTTAGCGTCACCAGCGCGGACGACAGCCTGCGTCAGGCCACCGACAGCGCCCTGCGTGGCGTGATCGGTAAATACACCATGGACCGTATCCTGACCGAAGGACGTACCGTCATTCGTAGCGATACCCAGCGCGAGCTGGAAGAGACCATTCGTCCGTACAACATGGGTATCACCCTGCTCGACGTCAACTTCCAGACGGCGCGTCCGCCGGAGGAAGTAAAAGCCGCGTTTGATGATGCGATTGCCGCGCGTGAAAACGAACAGCAGTACATTCGTGAAGCGGAAGCTTACACCAACGAAGTCCAGCCGCGGGCTAACGGTCAGGCGCAGCGTATCCTTGAAGAGGCTCGCGCCTATAAGACCCAGACCGTTCTTGAAGCGCAGGGTGAAGTGGCTCGTTTTGCAAAAATTCTGCCTGAGTATAAAGCGGCTCCGGAAATTACCCGCGAGCGTCTGTATATCGAAACCATGGAAAAAGTGCTGAGCCATACGCGCAAAGTGCTGGTTAACGATAAGGGGAGCAACCTGATGGTTCTGCCTCTGGATCAGATGCTGAAAGGCGCCGGCGCGCCGGCGGCAAAGAGCGATAGCAGTGGCGCAAGCGATCTGCTGCGTCTGCCGCCTGCAGCCAGCTCAAACAGCGCCAGTAACGCTTCTACCTCTACGGGAGGCACCATTATGGACCAACGCCGCGCCAACGCGCAGCGTAACGACTACCAGCGTCAGGGGGAATAACGATGCGTAAATCTGTTATCGCGATAATTGTCATCGTGCTGGTGGTGCTCTACATGTCCATCTTTGTGGTCAAAGAGGGCGAGCGCGGCATCACGCTGCGTTTTGGTAAAGTTCTGCGCGACGATGAAAACAAACCGCTGGTGTACGCGCCTGGCCTTCACTTCAAGATTCCTTTTATTGAATCCGTGAAGATGCTTGATGCGCGTATCCAGACGATGGACAACCAGGCCGACCGCTTTGTTACCAAAGAGAAGAAGGACCTGATTGTTGACTCTTACATCAAGTGGCGCATCAGCGACTTTAGCCGTTACTACCTGGCAACCGGCGGCGGTGACGTTTCCCAGGCCGAGGTGCTGCTGAAGCGTAAATTCTCTGACCGTCTACGTTCTGAAATTGGCCGTCTGGATGTGAAAGACATCGTGACCGACTCCCGCGGCCGTCTGACCCTGGAAGTCCGCGATGCGCTGAACTCAGGTTCTGCGGGCACAGAAGATGAAGTCAGTACGCCGGCTGCCGATGACGCGATTGCTAAAGCGGCGGAGCGTGTTGAAGCAGAAACGAACGGTAAGGTTCAGGTGATCAACCCGAACAGTATGGCGGCGCTGGGTATTGAAGTCGTCGACGTGCGTATTAAACAGATCAACCTGCCTGCCGAAGTGTCTGAAGCGATCTACAACCGTATGCGCGCCGAGCGTGAAGCGGTAGCGCGTCGTCACCGTTCACAGGGTCAGGAAGAAGCTGAAAAACTGCGCGCGACCGCGGATTATGAAGTGACCAAAACGCTGGCGGAAGCCGAGCGTCAGGGGCGTATTCTGCGCGGTGAAGGCGATGCTGAATCGGCGAAACTGTTTGCTGATGCATTCAGCCAGGATCCAGGCTTCTATGCCTTTATCCGTAGCCTGCGTGCGTATGAGAACAGCTTCCAGAGCAATCAGGATGTAATGGTTCTCAGCCCGGACAGCGATTTCTTCCGCTATATGAAATCACCCACGTCAGCGACCCGCTGATAAGCAATGAGTAAGCAAAAAGGCGCCCGTTGAGGCGCCTTTTTTACAATGTTCGCAGCGGATTTGGGTTCGCCAATGGGTTATGTATTTTGTTTCATAAAGCCGGTTCATAACAATGATGAAATACCGGAGAATATGAATTGAGCAACGACTCACAGGGGTGAGCGACGGTGGCTGTACTTAAATAAAGGTGAATAATGAACTCAACAATCTGGCTGGCACTGGCGCTGGTTTTAGTACTTGAAGGGCTTGGGCCATTGCTTTATCCGCGCGCGTGGCGTCGAATGGTCGCCACGATGAGCCAATTACCGGATAATTTATTACGCCGGTTTGGCGGAGGTCTTGTGGTTGCCGGTATCGTCATCTACTACATGTTGAGGAAAACGATTGGCTGAGCGTAAAGTAGACTAATTTCCCGCCTTTTGAGTGCAAAAAGTGCTGTAACTCTGAAAAAGCGATGGTAGAATCCATTTTTAAGCAAACGGTGATTTTGAAAAATGGGTAACAACGTCGTCGTACTGGGCACCCAATGGGGTGACGAAGGTAAAGGGAAGATCGTCGATCTCCTGACTGAACGGGCTAAATATGTTGTGCGCTATCAGGGCGGTCACAACGCCGGCCATACTCTCGTAATCAACGGTGAAAAAACCGTCCTCCATCTCATTCCATCAGGTATTCTTCGCGAGAATGTCACCAGCATCATCGGTAACGGTGTCGTGCTTTCTCCGGCTGCGCTGATGAAAGAGATGAAAGGTCTGGAAGACCGTGGTATCCCTGTCCGCGAGCGTCTGCTGCTTTCTGAAGCGTGCCCGCTTATCCTCGAATATCACGTTGCGCTGGATGTTGCGCGTGAAAAAGCGCGCGGCGCGAAAGCTATCGGTACGACCGGTCGCGGTATCGGCCCGGCTTACGAAGATAAAGTGGCTCGCCGCGGTCTGCGCGTTGGCGATCTGTTTGATAAAGCCACCTTCGCTGAGAAACTGAAAGAAGTGATGGAATATCACAACTTCCAGCTGGTGAATTTCTACAAAGCTGAAGCGGTTGACTACCAGAAGGTTCTCGATGACGTCATGGCGATTGCCGACATCCTGACCGCGATGGTTGTTGACGTTTCCGATCTGCTTGACCAGGCGCGCAAGCGTGGCGATTTCGTCATGTTTGAAGGCGCACAGGGTACGCTGCTCGATATCGACCACGGTACCTATCCGTACGTAACCTCTTCCAACACCACCGCAGGTGGCGTGGCGACCGGCTCCGGTCTGGGGCCGCGTTATGTAGACTACGTTCTGGGTATCATCAAAGCCTACTCCACTCGCGTAGGCGCGGGTCCGTTCCCGACTGAGCTGTTTGATGAAACCGGCGAGTTCCTGTGCAAGCAGGGTAACGAGTTTGGCGCTACCACCGGCCGTCGTCGTCGTACCGGCTGGCTGGATGCCGTAGCGGTGCGCCGCGCGGTGCAGATTAACTCCCTGTCCGGTTTCTGCCTGACTAAGCTGGACGTCCTGGACGGCCTGAAAGAAGTTAAAATCTGCGTAGCCTACCGGATGCCGGATGGCCGCGAAGTGACGACCACTCCGCTGGCTGCTGACAACTGGGAAGGCATCGAGCCGATTTACGAAACCATGCCGGGCTGGTCTGAAACCACCTTTGGCGTGAAAGAGCGCAGCGGTCTGCCGCAGGCAGCGCTGAACTACATCGCACGCATTGAAGAGCTGACCGGCGTACCGGTTGATATTATCTCTACCGGTCCTGACCGTACCGAGACGATGATTTTGCGCGATCCGTTCGACGCATAACGATCTCCAGGGGCGCCGTTAAGGCGCCTCTTGTTTTTGCTGTTCGCCCGCCCCATTTAAATAAATTAGCGGCCTGAGCGCTGGCTGGTTTATCATCAATAGTAATTGTCTACCGACGCACTCTGTTTTTCTTTTCCCTGAGGTTGATTGTGCAGTTAACGAGTTTCACTGATTACGGATTACGCGCGCTGATTTATATGGCGTCGCTACCGGATGGAAGAATGACCAGCATCTCCGAAGTGACGGAGGTTTACGGCGTTTCCCGTAATCATATGGTTAAAATAATCAATCAGCTAAGTCGCGTGGGGTACGTGACGGCGGTACGGGGAAAAAACGGGGGAATTCGTCTGGGGAAACCGGCAAATATGATTCGCGTGGGTGATGTTGTTCGCGATCTGGAGCCGCTCTCGTTGGTCAACTGCAGCAGCGAATTTTGCCATATTACGCCCGCCTGTCGTCTGAAACAGGCGCTTGCTGAAGCCGCGCAAAGTTTTCTCAAGGAACTGGATAACTACACGCTGGCCGATTTGGTTGAAAAGAATCAACCGCTTTATAAATTATTGCTGGTGGAGTGACGTAAACTTCACTGGAGATGACAACGGAGGAACCGACATGTCACAAGATCCTTTCCTGGACCGCGAATCTGAAAAATACGCTAATCCAATCCCGAGCCGGGAATTTATCCTCGATCATTTAGCAAAACGCGAAAAACCGGCTAGCCGAGATGAGCTGGCAATAGAGCTGAATATTGAAGGCGAAGAACAACAAGAAGCATTGCGCCGCAGACTGCGCGCAATGGAACGCGATGGTCAGCTGGTCTTTACGCGTCGTCAGTGCTATGCGTTGCCGGAACGTCTTGACCTGCTGAAAGGGACCGTTATCGGTCATCGCGATGGTTATGGCTTCCTGCGCGTTGAAGGCCGTAAAGATGACCTGTATCTGTCGTCCGAGCAGATGAAAACCTGTATTCACGGCGATCAGGTGCTGGCGCAGCCGCTGGGCGCCGACCGTAAAGGCCGTCGCGAAGCGCGTATTGTCCGCGTACTGGTGCCAAAAACGGGCCAGATTGTGGGCCGCTACTTTACCGATGCGGGCGTTGGCTTCGTGGTGCCGGATGACAGCCGCCTGAGCTTCGATATCCTGATCCCCCCGGAACAGATCATGGGCGCGCGGATGGGGTTTGTGGTGGTGGTTGAGCTGACCCAGCGCCCAACCCGCCGCACCAAAGCGGTCGGCAAGATCGTTGAGGTCCTCGGCGACAATATGGGTACCGGCATGGCGGTCGATATGGCCCTGCGCACCCATGAAATTCCCTACGTCTGGCCGCCAGCGGTCGAAAAACAGGTGGCCGGCCTGAAAGAACAGGTACCGGAAGAGGCGAAACAAGGGCGCGTTGATTTACGTAGCCTGCCGCTGGTCACCATTGATGGCGAAGACGCCCGTGACTTTGATGATGCCGTGTACTGCGAGAAGAAACGCGGCGGTGGCTGGCGTCTGTGGGTGGCGATCGCCGATGTGAGCTACTACGTGCGCCCGGGTACGCCGCTGGATGGCGAAGCGCGCAGCCGCGGTACGTCGGTCTACTTCCCGTCTCAGGTGGTTCCGATGCTGCCTGAAGTGCTCTCTAACGGCCTGTGTTCACTGAATCCTCAGGTCGACAGGCTCTGTATGGTTTGTGAAATGACGATTTCGGCCAAGGGGCGCCTGACCGGCTTCAAATTCTACGAAGCGGTGATGAGCTCCCATGCCCGTCTGACCTATACCAAAGTCTGGCATATGCTGCAGGGCGACCAGGATCTGCGTGAGCAGTACGCGCCGCTGGTTAAGCATATTGAAGAGCTGCATAACCTCTACAAAGTGCTGGACGGCGCGCGTGAAGAGCGCGGCGGTATCTCATTTGAGAGTGAAGAAGCTAAATTCATCTTTAATGCTGAACGCCGTATTGAACGTATTGAGCAGACCCAGCGTAACGACGCGCACAAGCTGATTGAAGAGTGCATGATCCTGGCGAACATCTCCGCTGCGCGCTTCGTTGAGAAGGCCGAGGAACCGGCGCTGTTCCGTATCCATGACAAACCGAGTACGGAAGCGATTACCGCATTCCGTTCGGTGCTCGCGGAGCTGGGGCTTGAGCTGCCTGGCGGCAACAAGCCGGAGCCGCGCGACTATGCGGAATTACTGACCTCTATCGCCGATCGTCCGGATGCAGAGATGCTGCAAACTATGCTGCTGCGGTCGATGAAACAGGCGATATACGATCCGGAAAACCGCGGTCACTTTGGTCTGGCGCTGCAATCCTATGCCCATTTCACCTCGCCGATTCGCCGCTATCCTGACCTTTCGCTGCATCGCGCGATCAAGTATTTACTGGCGAAAGAGCAGGGACATAAAGGCAATAGCACCGAGACCGGCGGCTGGCACTACAGCATGGACGAGATGCTGCAGCTGGGGGCGCACTGTTCGATGACCGAGCGTCGTGCTGATGAAGCGACGCGCGATGTTTCGGACTGGCTGAAGTGTGATTTCATGCTGGATCAGGTGGGTAACGTCTTTAAGGGCGTGATTGCCAGCGTGACCGGCTTTGGTTTCTTCGTCCGTCTGGATGAGCTGTTTATTGATGGTCTGGTGCACGTCTCTTCCCTCGATAACGACTACTACCGCTTCGATCAGGTCGGGCAGCGTCTGATTGGTGAATCCGGCGGCCAGACCTATCGACTGGGCGATCGCGTGGAAGTGCGCGTTGAAGCGGTCAACATGGACGAGCGTAAAATTGACTTCTCGCTTATCTCCAGCGAGCGCGCGCCGCGCAACGTCGGTAAGACCGAGCGTGAAAAAGCGAAGAAAGGCGGCGCAGGTAAATCTTCCGGACGTCGCCGTCAGGCGGGCAAGCAGGTAAACTTCGAGCCGGATAGCGCATTCCGCAAACAGAAAGGTCAGTCTCAGCCGAAAGCCGCTCAGCCAAAAGGCGAGAAGAAAGCGAAAAAGCCGTCGGAGAAAACCCAGAAGATAGCCGCAGCGACCAAAGCCAAGCGCGCGGCGAAGAAAAAGAATATCGCTGAGTAGTGCGATTCCCTTTACCCCCGCGCCTCCCGACATCGTGGCGGGGGGAAGGGAACGAATAACAGAACCTAAACGAGTAGATAAATGAGTGAAATGATTTACGGCATCCACGCGGTGCAGGCACTGCTGGAGCGCGCTCCTGAACGTTTTCAGGAAGTCTTTATTCTGAAAGGCCGTGAGGATAAGCGCCTTATGCCGCTGATCCATGCCCTGGAAGCGCAGGGCGTGGTGATTCAGGTCGCCAGCCGCCAGTTTCTGGATGAGAAAAGCGAAGGCGCCGTTCATCAGGGAATTATTGCCCGCGTGAAGCCCGGACGTCAGTATCAGGAGAACGATCTGCCGGATCTGATCGCCTCTCTCGATCAGCCGTTCTTTTTGATCCTCGACGGCGTGACCGATCCGCACAACCTTGGCGCCTGTTTACGTAGCGCTGACGCCGCTGGCGTGCATGCGGTGATTGTCCCCAAAGACCGTTCTGCGCAGCTGAATGCCACGGCGAAAAAAGTGGCCTGCGGCGCGGCGGAAAACGTCCCGCTGATCCGCGTCACCAACCTGGCGCGTACCATGCGTCTGCTGCAGGAAGAGAACGTCTGGATCGTCGGCACCGCCGGTGAGGCCGATCACACGCTGTTCCAGAGCAAAATGACCGGATCGCTGGCGCTGGTCATGGGGGCGGAAGGCGAAGGCATGCGCCGCCTGACCCGGGAGCACTGCGACGAGTTGATCAGCATCCCGATGGCCGGTAGCGTGTCGTCGCTGAACGTATCGGTCGCCACCGGTATTTGCCTGTTTGAAGCGGTACGCCAGCGCAGCTAATCTCTTCTTTCCAAATAAGCCATTCTCTGGAATGGCTTATCTTCTTTAGTTCTGACCGCCTTCTCGCTCTATCCGACGGGCAATGTCGAGACCTCTTTCAACATAGTTCAGGACCTGGCTCAAGGGTAATTCCTCTCCCGGTTCATCTCCCGTTTGCTCGATGAATTTAAGCTGCGCACCTCGATTCTTTAATACTTTGATGAGATTAAGAAAACTTCCAATAGGATTCTGCTCTTCCAGAATGTCATCGCAGATTTTGTTTTCATCAAATGAGGTGACGTAACCGGAAGCGTTCAGGTTCTGTTTGATAGCCCTCATCGCGAGATGAGGAAGATGGTGGTGGATAAGCGGAATATAGTTCGGCGCATTTTGCCGATCTTCAATAATTAAATGAATCATGAAATTCCCTTTCTGATTGTGAGAGAACTTTATAACAGAGTTCTCTGACGGAAAGTGCGCCGTTGTCCATACTTATGGATAGAGCCATTGAAGGAGGGAAACATAATGCACTGGCAAACTCATACCGTATTTAATCAACCCTCGCCGCTATGTAACAGTAACTTATTCCTGTCCGATACCGCCCTGCGTGAAGCCGTCATCCGCGAAGGCGCGGGCTGGGATGGCGATCTGCTGGCGAGCATTGGCCAACAGCTGGGGACGGCCGAATCGCTGGAACTGGGGCGCCTGGCCAACAGCAATCCGCCGGAACTGCTGCGCTATGACGCAACGGGATCGCGTCTTGACGATGTGCGTTTCCATCCCGCCTGGCATTTACTGATGCAGGGGCTGTGCGCTAACCGGGTACATAATCTTGCCTGGCAGGAAGAGGCTCGCGAAGGTGCCTTCGTTGCCCGCGCTGCCCGCTTTATGCTGCATGCGCAGGTCGAGGCGGGCACCCTGTGCCCCACTACCATGACCTTTGCCGCTATTCCATTGCTGCAGCGCTCCTTACCCGAGACTTTTAGCGACTGGCTATCGCCGCTATTAAGCGATCGCTACGATCCGCACCTTGTGCCGGGTAATCAGAAACGCGGGCTGCTTATCGGGATGGGGATGACGGAAAAGCAGGGCGGGTCCGATGTCCTGAGCAACACGACGCGAGCGGAGAAAAGCGCAGAAGGCTTTTATCATCTGATCGGTCATAAATGGTTTTTCTCGGTACCGCAGAGCGATGCTCATCTGGTGCTGGCTCAGGCGCCGGCGGGCCTCTCCTGCTTTTTTGTTCCGCGCCTGTTGCCGGATGGACAGCGTAACGGCGTACATCTGGAAAGGCTGAAAGATAAATTAGGTAACCGCGCGAACGCCAGCAGCGAAGTCGAGTTTTTCAATGCCTGCGGCTGGCTGGTCGGGGAAGAGGGCGATGGCGTCCGGCAAATTCTCAAAATGGGCGGCCTGACCCGTTTTGACTGCGCGCTGGGTAGCCATGCGCTGATGCGCCGGGCCTATTCGGTAGCGCTATACCATGCTCTGCAGCGTCAGGCATTTGGTAAAAATCTGGTCGATCAGCCGATAATGCGTCAGGTTCTGGGGCAGATGGCGCTGCGGCTGGAAGGGCAAACCGCCTTTCTGTTCCGCCTGGCGAGGGCCTGGGACAGGCGCGACGATGTGCAGGAAGCGCTATGGGCAAGGCTGTTCACGCCCGCCGTGAAATTTGCTGTCTGCAAATCCGGGATCGCGTTCGTCGCCGAGGCGATGGAGGTACTGGGTGGCTCAGGCTATTGTGAAGAGAGTGAATTACCGCGTTTGTACCGTGAAATGCCGGTAAACAGCATCTGGGAAGGTTCCGGTAATATTATGTGTCTGGACGTGATGCGGGTTCTGATGAAGCAGCCGGCGGCGCTCGAACTTCTGGCGGCGGAGTGCGCGGAAGTGAAAGGGCAAAATCGTCATTTCGATCGGACGTGGCGGCAGCTGCAGCAGTGGCTACGGCGGCCTCTGGAAGAGCAGGGGCGGGAGATTACCCGGATGGTCTATATGCTGGGCGTTGGGGCGCAGCTATTACGCTTCGCGTCACCGCCGCTGGCCGAGGCCTGGTGCCGTATGATGCTCGACGCGCGCGGCGGCATGCGGCTGGATGAGCAGACGCTGGATGACTTACTGTTACGGGCAACGGGGCGTGGACGACAGGCGCCTCAGGCATAAAGAATGGCCTGTACCCGCCAGTTATCCGGCTGCTGCTCCTCGTACATCTGGACGATGCGATACCAGGAGGCGCCCTGCTCATCGGCCTGCACGGCGATAGCGTGTTCAACATCCTGCTGGCTGCCCGAGATGTTGTTAACGCAAATCAGGCCAATTTCGTTCAGGCCCGTTACGCAGTCAGCGCTGGCAAACTCCGCTGACTGCGCGGAAGTATTGGCCGTGACGGTGGTCAACATCAGGCTGGGTAGGGTAAAAGTTCGTTTCATCGTCAGCTCCATTTCACATAGTCCTGAGGGCAGTCCGTTGCTAACGTTCTGCCTGGTTACAGCTGGCCGAACGTTATTATGCACAGAAGAACGTGAATGGATGCAAAGCAGTGTAAAGCTGGCTTAAAGGTTGACCGCTATTTACGGTACAAAATTGCCTGCGAATACCACTGGCCCGGAACCATGGTGTCATCAATCATTATGATGACGTAGTAATCCGCTTTAGCCGCCTCAGCTTTGACCTTTAGCGCAGCCTCGACATCCATCGGTGAGCCGTACATTAATACGCTCACCGTCCCCATCTTCTGCAGACCCGCCGTCTGATTACGCTGGATCTCTTGTGGATGGGCGGTTGCCGGCGGCGGCGCCTTTGGCGTCCCCTGTAGGGCGCTACAGCCGGTTAAAGCGATTGCCATTAACCACGGTGCAAACCTACGCATAACCATATCTCGTTTCCTGTTAGTCATAGTGTAGTGGTAGCCTGAATGTCATTTCCGGGGAATGTTCCCAAATTGTTATCCCGTACGCGATTTTCGAATGAAAATATCGTGAAAGCGTAATCTGGTTCTCAAGATTATGAATCATGTGCGAACGAGCGACTTGAGTAATAACATAACATCACTTGAGAGAAAGGAGACGGTAAATGATCGCACTAGAAATGCGTAACCTTGCGGGTGGGGAGGTTCTCCATGCGTACCCGCAGGGCGCCGCGGATACGGCGCTGCCTTGCATTGTCTTTTATCATGGTTTTACCTCTTCTAAGCTGGTCTACAGCTATTTTGCCGTTGCGCTTGCAAAGGCGGGGTTTCGGGTGATTATGCCTGATGCAGCGGAACACGGCGCGCGCTACCGGGGAGACGAACAGGGGCGGATGCAGCGCTTCTGGCCGATTCTGATGAACAATTTTATTGAATTTCCGGCACTACAGGAGGCGATTCGGGATCGGGGATGGCTTGCTGACGACAGGCTGGCGGTGGCAGGCGCATCGATGGGCGGAATGACGGCATTAGGGATTATGACCCACCACCCGGAGCTGAAAAGCGTAGCCTGCCTGATGGGGTCAGGCTATTTCAGTTCGCTCTCGCAGGCGCTTTTCCCTTCGCCTTCGTTCGATGCAGAACAGCTGGTGGCGTGGGACGTCAGCCAGCAGCTGGCGACCCTGGCCAGCCGTCCGCTGCTGCTCTGGCACGGCGATGAAGATGATGTCGTGCCGCCGGGGGAAACCTTCCGCCTGCAGCAGGCGCTGCAGCAAAACGCGCTGGCCGACAATTTAACCTGCCTCTGGCAGAAAGGCGTCCGCCACCGCATTACGCCGGAAGCGTTAGCCGCGACGGTGGACTTTTTTCAACGTCACCTTTAAACGCGAATCACCTGTACGCCCTGATCCTCAAGCTGCTTGAGGATCGCCTCATCCGCCTGTTTACCGGTAATCACCAGGTCGATTTGCCCGGCCTGGCTAAAGAGCATTCCGGCGCGTTCGCCGACTTTGCTGCTGTCGACCAGGACCGCGAGTTTGCCGACGACGTTAAGCATTTTTTGCTCCGCCATCGCCGTCAGCATATCGGTTTTATACAGCCCTTCGGCGGTCAACCCTTTGCCGCTGGTGAACATCCAGTGCCCGGCATACAGGCTGTTTTCGCTGCCCTGCGGGCTCAGGGTGATAGAGTGGCTGCGGTTATACTGCCCGCCCATAATGATGACGCTGTCGTGTTCCTGATCGATCAGATAGTTGGCCAGCGGCAAATAGTTGGTGATGATCTGTACCGGTTTGCCGCACAGCTCCTGCCCAAGCAGGAATGCGGTAGAGCCGCAGTTAATGACGATGCTTTCGCCAGGGTTGACCAGCTGCGAAGCCGCACGCGCAATCCGTACCTTCTCATCGTGGTTTTGCGCCTGGTGAATATTCATTGGCGACCAGCGCGGGCGCTGCTCGCTGACGGCTTCCGCGCCGTTGCGGACTTTTTTCAGCCTGCCGCTTTCGTCGAGTTTGTTGATATCGCGTCGTGCCGTCGCCGGAGAAATTCCCAGCCGGGAAATCACCTGCTCCACGGTGACAAATCCCGTTTGTGCCAGCAAATCCAGTAAAATTTGATGTCTTTGCGCTTCCGTCATGAGCAAATCCGATTAAAAGTGATAAGCAAAGATGATATTTGAAATCAGGTGAAAATACTAATGCTGACGGGGATAATTTCCGGCGGGCGGTCCCGCCGGAGAAGCCTTACAGGAACGACTTAAAGGGCAGGTCCGGTTCCATCGTGAAGCAATCGTCGAATCCGCGCGGATAATGGTATTCGAAGTTGTCTTTATCCAGCGGCCAGGTGAATTTTCCGCCCACCTGCCAGATGAAAGGCTTAAAGCCATACTGCAGACGATCTTTTTTCATCTCCCACAAAACGCGGATTTCCTGCGGATCGGCCTGGAAGTTTGACCAGATATCGTGATGGAACGGGATTACCACTTTAGCATTCAGCGACTCGGCCATGCGCAGGATATCGGCGCTGGTCATTTTGTCGGTGATACCGCGCGGGTTCTCGCCATAGGAGCCCAGCGCCACGTCGATCTGGTGTTCGTTACCGTGCTTCGCGTAGTAGTTGGAGTAGTGGGAATCGCCGCTGTGATACAGGTTGCCGCCCGGCGTTTTGAACAAATAGTTCACCGCGCGCTGATCCATTCCGTCCGGCAGGACGCCTGCGGCTTTTTGATCCGCGGGTAAGGTGATCAGGGCCGTACGGTCAAAAGCGTCAAGCGCGTGGATTTCAACATCCTTTATTTTAACCACATCCCCTGGTTTCATCACGATACAGCGCTCTTTTGGAACGCCCCAGCCCATCCACAGGTCGACGCAGGTTTGCGGGCCGATGAACGGCACGTCCTCGGCGCAGTTCTGCATGACCGCGGCGGCCACGTTCACATCAATATGATCGTTATGATCGTGGGTGGACAGTACGGCGTCGATCTGGCGAATAGCGAACGGATCGAGAACAAACGGAGTGGTGCGCAGGTTTGGCTGGAGTTTCTTCACGCCGGCCATACGCTGCATCTGGTGACCGGTTTTCATCAGCGGGTTCCCGTGGCTTTGCTTGCCGGTACCGCACCAGAAATCGACGCAGATATTGGCTCCGCCCTCGGATTTCAGCCAGATGCCCGTACAGCCCAACCACCACATGGCAAAGGTGCCCGGCGCAACCTGCTCTTGTTCAATTTCTTCGTTCAGCCAGCTACCCCACTCCGGAAAAGTGTTCAGGATCCATGATTCGCGGGTGATGGTTTGTACTTTACTCATTTGTTTTTCCCTCACATATTATCAAAAGTAATCACAATGTGATTTGTTTTGACGAATACTGGCACCGTTTGTTCAGGATTGCAATCCTGAAATTTGCCATTCATGAGAGGGATCGTGGAGGGTAAAAAGAGGGGCAGGCTGACGTTATGACATGAGTTATGTTTTATTTAATTGATTTAAATATACTATTTCACAGTTTGTAGAAATGAGAATTAATACGATGGCGGATTGTGTGATTATTTGCGGCGTGCGTCACATTAAATCAAATATAATCTTGTTGTGATTATTTTTGATTATTAGAGTGATCGCAACAACCAACCTGGGCGTAGCGTGCGTTCAGAGCGTCCACCTTCTGGAGTGTGTTATGGAGATTCTCTACCACATCTTTACCGTGTTCTTTAACCAGGTTATGACCAACGCCCCGCTGCTGCTGGGTATTGTGACCTGCCTGGGCTATATCCTGCTGCGCAAAAGCGCCAGCGTTATTGTTAAAGGGACGATTAAAACCATTATCGGTTTTATGCTGCTGCAGGCCGGCTCCGGCATTCTGACCAGCACGTTTAAGCCGGTCGTGGCGAAAATGTCTGAGGTTTACGGCATTAACGGCGCTATCTCCGATACCTACGCGTCAATGATGGCCACGATCGAACGCATGGGCGACGCCTACAGCTGGGTGGGCTATGCCGTACTGTTAGCCCTGGCGCTGAATATCTGTTATGTCCTGCTGCGGCGTATTACCGGTATTCGCACCATCATGCTGACCGGGCACATCATGTTCCAGCAGGCGGGGCTGATTGCCGTCTCTTTTTACATCTTCGGCTACCCGATGTGGACGACCATCATCTGTACGGCGGTACTGGTGTCACTCTATTGGGGCATTACCTCGAACATGATGTATAAGCCGACTCAGGAAGTGACCGACGGCTGCGGCTTCTCCATCGGACACCAGCAGCAGTTCGCTTCATGGATTGCTTACAAGGTCGCCCCGTATCTGGGCAAAAAAGAGGAGAGCGTTGAGGATCTTAAGCTGCCGGGCTGGCTGAACATCTTTCACGACAACATCGTCTCCACGGCCATCGTGATGACCATTTTCTTCGGCGCGATACTGCTCTCCTTCGGCATCGACACCGTACAGGCGATGGCGGGTAACACCCACTGGACGGTCTATATCCTGCAAACGGGCTTCTCGTTCGCCGTCGCGATTTTCATTATCACCCAGGGCGTGCGCATGTTCGTCGCCGAACTTTCCGAGGCGTTCAACGGTATCTCCCAGCGCCTGATTCCCGGCGCCGTACTGGCCATTGACTGTGCGGCGATCTATAGCTTTGCGCCAAACGCCGTCGTCTGGGGCTTTATGTGGGGCACCATCGGTCAGCTGATCGCCGTCGGTATTCTGGTCGGCTTCGGCTCTTCCATTCTGATTATTCCGGGCTTTATCCCGATGTTTTTCTCGAACGCCACCATCGGCGTCTTTGCTAACCACTTTGGCGGCTGGCGCGCGGCGCTCAAGATTTGTCTGGTGATGGGCATGATCGAAATCTTTGGCTGCGTCTGGGCGGTGAAGCTGACCGGCATGAGCGCCTGGATGGGCATGGCGGACTGGTCAATTCTGGCGCCGCCGATGATGCAGGGCTTCGCCTCCATCGGTATCGCGTTTATGGCCGTCATTATCATTATCGCACTGGCTTATATGTTCTTCGCAGGGCGCACGCTGCGCGCTGAAGAGGACGCGGAAAAACAACTGGCAGATGCTTCTGCTCAATAAGGAGTTTTGACTATGACCGTACGTATTCTGGCTGTATGTGGCAACGGGCAAGGCAGTTCCATGATCATGAAGATGAAGGTGGACCAGTTTTTGACCCAGTCAAATATCGATCACACGGTAAACAGCTGCGCGGTGGGGGAATACAAAAGTGAACTCAACGGCGCGGACATCATCATCGCCTCCACCCATATCGCCGGTGAGATTAGCGTCTCCGGCAACAAATACGTGGTTGGCGTGCGCAACATGCTCTCGCCTGCGGATTTTGGCCCGAAACTGCTGGAGGTGATCAAAGCGCACTTCCCGCAGGATGTGAAGTAAGGACGCCAAATGAAATTACGTGATTCGCTGGTGGAGAACAACTCCATCCTTTTACAGGCCGACGCCAGCACCTGGCAGGAAGCCGTCAAGCTGAGCGTGGATTTACTGGTGAAGGCGGATGTCGTGGAGCCGCGCTACTACCAGGCCATTCTGGATGGCGTTGCTCAGCACGGCCCTTATTTTGTGATTGCTCCCGGTCTGGCGATGCCGCACGGTCGGCCGGAAGAGGGGGTGAAGAAAACGGGCTTTGCGCTGGTTACGCTGAAAACGCCGCTGGTTTTCAATCATGAGGATAACGACCCGGTCGACATCCTGATCACCATGGCGGCCGTGGATGCCAATACCCATCAGGAAGTCGGCATCATGCAGATCGTCAACCTGTTTGAAGATGAAGCCAATTTTGACCGTTTACGCGCCTGCCGCTCCGCGCAGGAAGTTCTGGAATTAATTGATAACGCTACGGCAGCGGCCGTTTAAAAGGAACACCAAAATGTCATTACCTATGTTGCAGGTTGCGCTCGATAACCAATCTATGTCTTCCGCGTATGAAACGACGCGCCTGATTGCCGATGAAGTGGACATTATTGAAGTCGGTACCATTCTCTGCGTGGCTGAGGGCGTACGCGCCGTTCGCGACCTGAAGGCGCTCTATCCCAACAAAATCGTGCTGGCGGACGCCAAAATCGCCGATGCCGGTAAAATTCTCTCCCGCATGTGCTTTGAAGCCAACGCTGACTGGGTCACCGTGATCTGCTGCGCGGACATCAACACCACCAAAGGCGCGCTGGACGTGGCGAAAGAGTTCAACGGCGACGTCCAGATCGAACTGACCGGCTACTGGACCTGGGAGCAGGCGCAGGAGTGGCGTGAAGCGGGCGTTCAGCAGGTGGTTTATCACCGCAGCCGCGATGCCCAGGCCGCCGGCGTAGCGTGGGGCGAGGCGGATATCAGCGCGATCAAACGCCTGTCCGGGATGGGCTTTAAAGTCACCGTCACCGGCGGCCTGGCGCTGGAGGATTTGCCGCTGTTCCAGGGGATTCCGATCCACGTCTTTATCGCCGGTCGCAGCATTCGCGACGCCGCTTCCCCGGTGGAAGCCGCGCGGCAGTTTAAACGTTCGATCGCCCAGCTGTGGGGCTAAGGAGCGGCTATGCAGTCGAAACCTATTCCGCTCGGCATCTATGAAAAAGCGCTCCCCGCCGGGGAGTGCTGGCTGGAACGTCTGCGGCTGGCTAAGGCGCTCGGTTTTGATTTCGTCGAAATGTCGGTCGATGAAACTGACGACCGCCTGGCCCGGCTCGACTGGAGCCGGGAGCAGCGCTTCGCGCTGGTTAACGCGATTGCGGAAACCGGGGTGCGCGTGCCCTCAATGTGCCTGAGCGCCCATCGGCGCTTCCCGCTCGGTAGCGAAGACGACGCGGTACGGGCGCAGGGCCTGGAGATTATGCGCAAAGCGATTCGGCTGGCGCAGGATGTGGGGATTCGCGTAATCCAGCTGGCGGGCTACGACGTCTACTACCAGGAAGCCAATAACGAGACGCGCCGTCGTTTCCGCGATGGGCTAAAAGAGAGCGTTGAAATGGCCAGCCGCGCGCAGGTAACGCTGGCGATGGAAATTATGGACTACCCGCTGATGAACTCGATCAGCAAGGCGCTGGGCTACGCCCACTACCTGAATAATCCGTGGTTCCAGCTCTATCCGGACATCGGCAACCTTTCCGCCTGGGATAATGACGTACAGATGGAGCTTCAGGCCGGGATGGGGCATATCGTGGCGGTGCACATAAAAGACACGAAACCCGGCGTATTTAAAAACGTGCCGTTCGGCGAAGGCGTCGTCGATTTTGAACGTTGTTTCGAAACGCTCAAGCAGACGGGCTACTGCGGCCCGTATCTAATTGAAATGTGGAGCGAAACGACCGACGATCCGGCCGCCGAGGTCGCGAAAGCGCGCGATTGGGTGAAGGCGCGGATGGCCAGCGCCGGTCTGCTGGAGGTGGCATAATGCAAACGCTGAAACGGCAGGTTTTCGACGCCAATATGGATTTACCGCGCTACGGCCTGGTCACTTTTACCTGGGGTAACGTCAGCGCTATCGACCGCGAACGCGGGCTGGTGGCGATTAAGCCCAGCGGCGTCGCCTACGAGACCATGAAAGCGGACGATATGGTGGTCGTGGATCTCGAGGGGAACGTGGTGGAAGGACGCTATCGTCCTTCTTCCGATACCGCCACGCATCTGGCGCTGTATCGCCGCTATCCGAGCCTTGGCGGCGTGGTGCATACCCACTCGACGCACGCGACGGCCTGGGCGCAGGCGGGTCTGGCCATTCCCGCGCTGGGGACGACCCACGCGGACTACTTCTTTGGCGACATTCCCTGCACCCGGGCGTTAAGCGCGCAGGAAGTGGCGGAGGCTTATGAGCTGAACACGGGCCACGTGATTATCGAAACGCTGGGTGACGTTGAGCCGCTGCATACGCCGGGCATCGTGGTCTATCAGCATGGGCCTTTTGCCTGGGGCAAGGATGCGCACGATGCGGTGCATAACGCGGTGGTGATGGAAGAGGTGGCGCGGATGGCGTGGATTGCTCGCGCGATCAACCCGCAGCTGAAGCCCATCGATAGCTGGCTGATGGATAAACATTTTATGCGCAAGCACGGGCCAGATGCCTATTACGGGCAAAAGTGAAACAGGTGCTCCGGAGCATTTCATCTTTATGATGAATCAACCGGTCTGCTCCGGAGCCATTTTTAGTTTTGCTGATAAGCCGACGGCATGCAGCGCATACTAACCAGCGTCACAACGCAGATTATCGCGCCGGCGTAAAACGTCGAGGCGGCGCCCAGAACTTCCCACAGCACGCCCGCACCTGCGCTGGCCAGCAGCAGGGCGATGCCGCTCATTAGGTTGAACATCCCGAACGCTGTTCCGCGCAGTTCAGGCGGGGCGGTGTGCGCCACCATCGCCGCCAGCAGACCCTGCGTCATGCCCATATGAATACCCCACAGCGCGACGCCGGCTAAAAGCGTGCTCCAGTGGCTGCTGAGCGCCAGCACGATATCGGCGGCGATCAGCACCAGCAGGCCCCACTGCAGCATTTTGCTGTGGCTCATGCTGTCCGATAGTTTCCCGAATGGATAGGCGGTCAGGCTGTAAACCAGATTCATGGCGACCATCACCAGCGGAATAGCGAACAGCGGGATCGCCATCTGCTGGGCGCGCAGGACCAGAAAGGCTTCGCTGAAGCGGGCAAGGGTAAAAATCGAGCCGATAGCCACCACCCACCAGTAGGCAGCGGAAAGCTTCTTGAGATTCTCGCGGCGCAGGGGGTTAGTGCGTTTCTGGACGACCGCCGTCCTGGGCTCTTTTAATCCAAAGCCCAGTAAAGCGATAGAGAGAACGGCGGGGATCGCCGCGACCCAAAAAATAGACTGGAAATCGTTATCCCAGAGAAACATCAGCGCGACGGCAAGCAGCGGCCCCAGAAAAGCGCCGATGGTATCCAGCGACTGGCGCAGCCCGTAGGCGGCTCCGCGAATTTCCGGCGGTGTGACGTCGGCGACCAGCGCATCCCGCGGCGCGCCGCGTATCCCTTTGCCCACGCGGTCGATCATCCGGGCGCTAAACACTACGCCTGAGGTGGGCGCGATGGCGAAAAGAGGCTTGCTCAGCGCACCTAGGCCATAGCCGAGCAGCGCCAGCCCTTTACGTTTGCCGACATAATCGCTGATGACGCCGGAAAACACCTTCAGTATCAGCGCGGTGGCTTCCGCGACGCCTTCGATAATGCCGATAACAATGACGCTGGCTCCCAGCGTGGTGGCCATAAATAGAGGGAGCAGGCTGTGGATCATTTCCGAGGAAACATCCATCAGCAGGCTAACGCCGCCAAGAACCCAAACCCCTTTTGGGATACGGCTTAGCGTGGCAAAACGCGGAACCATGAAGCACTCCGGATAATCATGCGGTTAAAGAGTGATTAAATCAGGTTACGCTGGCGCTGATAAGTCACGAGAAAAAATAATTCTCAATTGCATTAAGGCGCGATTGTGCGGGTATGACCGCCGGGCAATGCCATCGTTGGCTTCCCCCTGCAACGGGAAGAAGCCAACGATCCGGGAAAACTAGCGGTAAATGGCGGCACTGGCGTGAATGGCGCCGTCGCTTCCCGGTTCATGAATGAGGATCGGCTGGAAGTACTTCGCTCCCTGAGCATCGCTCTGCTGGCTAAGCGCCTGGTCGGCTTCCTGCTCGGTGGCGATGTTGTGGTTGATATAGATAACGCCGAGGCTCTGCACATCGTCCATGTTGCGGGCCTGGCGGGCATCGATTTTAATAGCAGCCAGCGCGTTGGCGCTCAACAAAAGCGCTGCCATCATGGTTATGAGGATGTATTTCATCACCTACCTCCTTATGACGCTCCTGACGTTCACCCGCTTCCCTGGGGTATGGATTGCTTCTGATCTAAGTGTAATCTCTGCCTGTCTGGCGTATCGCGACCATTTCTGATGCAGTTGTTCAAAAAATTGTCGCTTCCGTCGTTGATTAATTTTAAATCACTGGCTTAAGGCCACTTCGCGCTTAGTGCGAATTATTTGCACAATTTACTTGTCTTAAACCCCGCTCGCCCGTATTATGACGCGTCAATTTTTCAGCCGCCCTTTAACACGTTCCTTGCCTCCATGGGCCGCGGCTGACCCAGACAGGAGGCTGAATAATCCGTAAGGAGCAATTCGATGCGTCATTACGAAATCGTTTTTATGGTCCATCCTGACCAGAGCGAACAGGTTCCGGGCATGATCGAACGTTACACTGGTGCAATCACTGCAGCAGAAGGTACGATCCACCGTCTGGAAGACTGGGGCCGCCGTCAGCTGGCTTATCCGATCAACAAACTGCACAAAGCTCACTACGTTCTGCTGAACGTTGAAGCGCCGCAGGAAGCGATCGATGAGCTGGAAACTAACTTCCGCTTCAACGACGCCGTTATCCGCAGCATGGTAATGCGTACTAAGCACGCTGTTACCGAAGCATCTCCGATGGTTAAAGCGAAAGACGAGCGCCGTGAGCGTCGCGAAGATTTCGCCAACGAAACCGCAGATGATTCTGAAGCTGGGGATTCTGAAGAGTAATCCTGATGACCAACCGTCTGGAGCTGTCCGGCATTGTATGCAGGACTCCACTTCGTAAGGTCAGCCCGTCAGGAATTCCACACTGCCAGTTCGTGCTTGAGCATCGTTCAGTGCAGGAGGAAGCCGGTTTTCACCGGCAGGCATGGTGCCAGATGCCCGTGATAATTAGCGGACACCAGAACCAGGCCATTACTCACAGTATAACGGTCGGTAGCGCAGTAATCGTTCGAGGGTTCATCTCTTGCCACAAGGCAAAGAACGGCTTGAGCAAAATGGTTCTGCATGCCGAGCAGATTGAATTGATAGATTCTGGAGACTAGCCATATGGCACGTTATTTCCGTCGTCGCAAGTTCTGCCGTTTCACCGCGGAAGGCGTTCAAGAGATCGACTATAAAGATATCGCTACGCTGAAAAACTACATCACCGAAAGCGGTAAGATTGTCCCGAGCCGTATCACCGGTACCCGTGCAAAATATCAGCGTCAGCTGGCACGCGCTATCAAACGCGCTCGCTACCTGTCCCTGCTGCCGTACACTGATCGTCATCAGTAATCGGTCACGGTCCATTAATACGACTTTGAGAGGATAAGGTAATGCAAGTTATTCTGCTTGATAAAGTAGCAAACCTGGGTAGCCTGGGTGATCAGGTTAACGTTAAAGCGGGCTATGCTCGTAACTTCCTGGTACCACAGGGTAAAGCTGTTCCTGCTACCAAGAAAAACGTTGAATTCTTCGAAGCACGCCGTGCTGAACTGGAAGCCAAACTGGCCGAAGTTCTGGGCGCTGCTAACGCACGTGCTGAAGCAATCAACGCACTGGGCACCGTTACCATCGCGTCTAAATCTGGCGACGAAGGTAAACTGTTCGGTTCCATCGGTACTCGCGACATCGCTGACGCTGTAACTGCAGCTGGCGTTGCCGTTGCTAAGAGCGAAGTTCGTCTGCCGAACGGCGTTCTGCGCACCACCGGTGAGCACGAAGTGGACTTCCAGGTTCACAGCGAAGTTTTCGCTAAACTGGTTGTTAACGTTGTAGCTGAGTAATTTTTTACTCAACTCACGTCGAGACGCCGGCCTTGTGCCGGCGTTTTGCTTTTCTGTCTTTGTCGAATCTTTTCCTGGTATGGTGGCTATTCTTAGCAACTTTCTGGATAATAAAATAAAACACTATTTTATTTCTGGTGAAGTGAATGGACGCACCCTCGATTTTTTCCCGCAAGAAAGTGGCTTATGCCTGCGCAACCCTCTGCTGTCTGCTGTGGGGAAGCTCCTATCCCGCGATTAAAAGCGGCTATGAACTGTTTCAGATTGCCACTGATGATGTGCCGTCTAAAATCGTCTTTGCTGGCTATCGCTTTCTGTTTGCCGGCGCGCTGCTGCTGCTCTTCGCGCTGGCGCAGCGTAAGCCGATTGCCCGCTTGAATCCCCGTCAGTGCGGGCAGCTGGCGATACTGGGCGTCACGCAAACCTCTATCCAGTACGTTTTCTTCTACGTTGGCCTGGCGTTTACCACCGGCGTGAAGGGATCGATTATGAACGCCACCGGTACCTTCTTCAGCGTTCTGCTGGCGCACTTTATCTATCAGAATGACAGGCTGAGCTACAACAAAGCCATCGGCTGTATTGTCGGCTTTGCCGGCGTGATGCTGGTGAACGTTAATCGTTCATTGAGCGATTTTAGCTTTGTCTGGCAGGGTGACGGCTTTGTGGTGCTGGCGGCGTTTATCCTGTCGGCGGCGACGCTGTACGGGAAGCGCATTTCGCAGACGGTTGACCCGACGGTGATGACCGGCTGGCAGTTGGCGTTTGGCGGTCTGGTACTGGTCGGCGGCGGCTATCTGACCGGCGGCACCCTTGAGGTTCACAGCGCCGCTGCTGCGCTGGTTCTGGCTTATTTGACGCTGCTCTCTTCCATCGCTTTTGCGCTATGGAGCGTGCTGCTCAAGCATAACCGGGTGAGCATGATTGCGCCGTTCAACTTTGTGGTCCCGGTCGCCGGCACCGTACTGTCGGCCATCTTCCTCGGCGAGAATATTCTTGAACTGAAATATGCGGTTGCGCTGGCGCTGGTGTGCGCCGGGATCTGGTGGGTGAATAAGCCGGGGACAACATCCGGGAAATCGCCACAGCAGGCCGGGTAAGCTACCCGGCCGTGAGGCCTAACGGACGCGAATAAAGCTGCCGTTCGACTGGCGGGTAAACAGCACCTGCTGGCCGCCGCCAGTATCGATAGTCAGCCCGGTGACCACGCCGCTGGCGTTCTGACGGATCTGGACCGTCTGCCCGGTCTGCAGTGAGCTTAGCGGTTTACCGGCGCCTTCCACCTGGGCCATGGCGTAAACGTCGGTCGGCGGCAGGTTGTGGTCGCGGAACAGCTGCGCGAGAGTTTTCCCCGATTCAATACGGTAGGTCCGCCACTGCTGCTCGATGCCGGGAGTCGACTGCGGTTCCTGATAAGGCTGAGATGCGGTCTGCTGCTGCGGCTGATCCGGCTGCTCATCCTGAATCGGCTCCGGTGCGACCGGCGCCACCTGATCGGCATCGTTGACCGGCGGCGTGTTGGTGATGGGCGGCAGCGGGACCGCCTGATTGCCGGAAGAGGGCTGCGACTGGGATTGCAGGTTGAGATTCGCCTCGCGGCTGGCCTGAACCGGGCTGCTGTTATCCTCGGAAGGGAGCAGAACGCCGATAATTACCAGCAGCGCCCCGGCAATGATGCCGCGGCGGTGCATCGGCGGTAGCGGATCCATGAGGCGAAAATGATCCGGGGCGTGCCAGATCTTCGCCAGGGTAGATGTCAGTTCAAAGCGCCCGGGCATGGCTTTCCTCCTGCTCCGCATATTTTTATCCTGCTCTCTCTAGAGTATAGATGGCTAACTTCCTGAAGGACGAGACAAAGCTATGTTTCGTGAGGTTAACCTTATCTCTCTATTGTTTCTGTTTCCCTTAGATTTGTCATCATCCAGGCGACAAAGTTTTACCCGTCGTGCTATGGCTGATATGCTTCCCACCTCTTTTCTCCGCTCGCCGCCTTTCGCAATTTGAAGGCCCGGGAGCATGAGAATCCCCACCAAAAAAGGAACAAAGATGGCAACCCCAACTTTTGACACGATCGAAGCACAGGCAAGTTACGGTATCGGCTTGCAGGTTGGACAACAGCTGAGCGAATCTGGCCTGCAGGGGCTGCTGCCGGAAGCGCTGGTCGCGGGTATTGCTGACGCGCTGGAAGGTCAACAGCCGCAGGTGCCGGTGGAAGCCGTTCACCGCGCGCTGCGCGAAATCCACGAACGCGCTGACGCCGTGCGTCGCGAGCGTTTCCAGGAAATGGCCGCGGATGGCGAGAAATACCTGGAAGAAAACCGCGAGCGCGAAGGCGTGAACAGCACCGAGTCTGGCCTGCAGTTCCGCGTTCTGACCCAGGGCGAAGGCCCGATCCCGGCGCGTACTGACCGCGTTCGCGTTCACTACACCGGCAAGCTGATCGACGGCACCGTCTTCGATAGCTCCGTTGCGCGCGGCGAACCGGCTGAATTCCCGGTGACCGGAGTGATCGGCGGCTGGATTGAAGCGCTGACCCTGATGCCGGTGGGTTCCAAATGGGAACTGACGATTCCGCACAGCCTGGCCTACGGCGAGCGCGGCGCGGGCGCATCCATTCCTCCGTTCAGCACCCTGATTTTTGAAGTTGAACTGCTGGATATTATCTAAACAGCAGGTGCTTCCTCTCCCGTATGGGGGAGGGAGCCGCTTTAAATAGTGTAAAACCCTTAAGTTGAGCGTTTGGTGGAGCTTTATATTGCATATCTGCTTAATGGGTGTATTTTTGTGAGCTGTTTCGCGTAACCGGAGTGATATAACACTCACTTTAAACATAAAATTAACATTATATCTAAATCATAGTATTCATCCCTCCGATTCTTACCTAATATCGATAAACCCTCGTTCCGGGGTTAATACGAATGAAGGGCCAGTAGAGCCCGAACAACACAGACAGGTACAACAGGAAAAAATCACATGGTAGATCAGGTAAAAGTCGCTGCCGACGAACAGGCTCCGACTGAACAATCGCTGCGGCGAAATCTCACTAACCGGCATATTCAGCTTATTGCTATCGGTGGTGCGATTGGCACCGGGCTGTTTATGGGCTCAGGCAAAACCATCAGCCTTGCCGGGCCGTCAATTATTTTTGTTTATATGATCATCGGCTTTATGCTGTTTTTCGTCATGCGCGCCATGGGCGAACTGCTGCTGTCGAATCTCGAATACAAGTCGTTCAGCGATTTTGCCGCCGACCTGCTGGGCCCCTGGGCAGGCTATTTTACCGGCTGGACCTACTGGTTCTGCTGGGTGGTAACCGGGATGGCGGACGTGGTGGCGATCACCGCCTACGCGCAGTTCTGGTTCCCGGGACTCTCCGACTGGGTCGCCTCGCTGGCGGTCATCCTGCTGCTGCTGGGCCTTAACCTCGCCACCGTGAAGATGTTCGGCGAGATGGAGTTCTGGTTTGCGATGATCAAAATCGTCGCTATCGTGGCGCTGATTGTCGTCGGCCTGGTGATGGTGATGATGCACTTCCAGTCACCGACCGGCGTAGAAGCCTCTTTCGCCCATCTGTGGAATGACGGCGGCTGGTTCCCGAAAGGCATCAGCGGATTCTTTGCCGGCTTCCAGATAGCGGTCTTCGCCTTTGTGGGCATCGAACTGGTGGGAACCACGGCGGCGGAAACGAAAGATCCTGAGAAATCCCTGCCGCGGGCGATTAACTCGATTCCAATCCGCATCATTATGTTCTACGTCTTTGCGCTGATCGTGATTATGTCAGTGACGCCGTGGAGCTCCGTCGTGCCGTCAAAGAGTCCGTTCGTTGAGCTGTTTGTGCTGGTCGGGCTGCCGGCGGCGGCAAGCCTGATCAACTTCGTGGTGCTGACCTCGGCGGCCTCTTCCGCTAACAGCGGCGTGTTCTCCACCAGCCGTATGCTGTTCGGTCTGGCGCAGGACGGACAGGCGCCGAAAATGTTCGCCAAGCTGTCGAAGCGCGCGGTACCGGCGAAAGGCCTGACCTTCTCCTGTATGTGTCTGCTGGGCGGCGTGGTCATGCTGATGGTCAATCCAAGCGTGATCGCGGCGTTTACCATGATTACCACGGTGTCGGCGATCCTGTTTATGTTCGTCTGGACGATTATCCTGTGCTCGTATCTGGCCTATCGCAGAAAGCGTCCGCAGCTGCATGAGCAGTCCAAATATAAGATGCCGCTGGGCAAACTGATGTGCTGGGTGTGCATGGCATTCTTCGTCTTTGTGCTGGTCCTGCTGACGCTGGAAGCCGATACCCGCGAAGCGCTGATGGTGACCCCGCTGTGGTTTGTGCTGCTCGGCGCGGGCTGGCTGTTTGCCGGCAAGAAGCGCCTGGCGAAATAAAAAATCTTCGGCAGCGGTTTTTAACGTTGCTTGCAACGGTCCGTCATAAAAAAGGCCACCCGGGGTGGCCAATAAGACTGACAATGTCGAGGGCGCCTGCGGGCGCCTTTTTATTTACTTTCCGGCGAGGGCACGCGGGAACAGTACGTTATTTTCAAGGCTGATGTGCTCCATCAGGTCATCAATCAGCTCGTTGATGCCGTTGTACATCGCTTTCCATGTAGTGCAGGCTTCCGCCGGCGGCGTCACGTTCTGCGTGATGTGCTTAATCACCTCCAGCAGCTCGCCCGCTTCATCATGCTCGCTTTCCATGACGCTGATAGGACCGCCGGCCTGCGTTCCCATGCCCTGTTTGATCATCGGGAACAGAATCTGCTCCTCTTTCATCATATGGCTGGAAAGCTCCTGGTGCAGCATGGTCAGGTACTTGGTTAAGCCTTTCGGAACGTTGGGTTTGTCGGCGTGAACGCGCTCGACTTTAGTGGCCTGTAAAATCAGCTCCGGCAGCTGCTCGCGATGCCGGTCGTGATAGCGAACGATAATGTGATCGATGATTTCCGCATAGGGCGCAGCCCGCCAGTCGCGCTCTACCGGCTCTTCCGCCAGTTTGGCCAGCTCGGCTTCAATCACCGCGACGTCCAGCTCTTTGCGAGATGCCGCGCGCTCCAGCGTCTGTTTGCCGCCGCAGCAGTAGTCCATATCGTATTGACGGAACAGCGCGGAGGCGCGCGGAATCGTCAGCGCCAGCTCGCCTAAAGGTTGGTCACGGAAAGCCATAGCAGTTACCTCGTCATCAAGAATATAAGTTGTATTTTAAATGCATCTTATGTTCCTGGGAATACCCCTTTAGGATACCAGGCTATTTTTTCTCGCTGACCAGCTCCTGCAGCGCGGGCTTTTCCGGGCGGGCACGCACGGCGGACACCACGCCGAGCACCAGCAGCAGGATACCGCTGAAGGTGAGAAGCGGGGGCAGGCTCTGGCGCAGAATAAAGGTATACAGCAGTCCGGCAAGGGTTTCGAAGACGATCAGCGGCCCGAGGATCACCGTTGGCAGACGCTGGCTGGCAACGTTCCAGCACCACGCGCCGACCCATGAACAGAAAATAGCGATCGCCAGCATCAGGGTGACAAACACCGCCGGGCGCGGGCCGAAGGGGAGCGGAAAGTCCGCGTGCTGGCCGTGCAGCCACCCGCAGGCGATAAGGTATCCGGCCAAGGATACCGGCAGGGTCACCAGCGCCTGCGCGGTGGCCCACATCATCGGCGGTTTATCCGGATTTTCCCGCAGCCAGCGGGCGTTGCGCAGCGCGTACCAGGCCCAGCACACCACCGAGATCAGCGCCAGCGCGATACCGGAGCCGTAGCGCCACGGGCTGAAATCGGGTAAGCCCTGATGCAGCTCGGCGATATTGACGCACGTCAGGCCGAGGGCAATACAGACCAGCGCCGGGAACAGGCGTCGCCACGGCAGCTTACCGTCGCGCTGGCTATAGAGCAGGTTGGCGAAAACCGGCAGCACGACCGGCAGGGTGCCGATGATCATCGTCGATACCGGCGCGCCGGTACGCTGAATCGCGCTGGCCAGGCAGACGTAATAGATTAAGTTGCCCATCATGGTCAGCCCCAGCGCCGTCCACCAGTCTTTCCCGGTGAGCTGGCGCAGCCGCGCGCGGCCCAGCCAGGCCAGCGGCAGGGCGATCAGCCCCAGCGCCAGATAGCGCCCCATCGACTGTAAAACCGCCGGGTATTCCGGCACCAGTAAAGGACCCACGAATATCAATCCCCACATCAGCCCTGCCAGCAGGGCGTACAGCACACCACTAATCATCACGCCTTCCATTACTCTTTTCGTTGGCAACAGTGTAGGCGAGCCAAAAGCGGGAATATTGTATGAGGTTGCGCATTAGCGCGGGAGAACCTGCTTTTGATAACGCACCGGCGTAATGCCGTAGCGGCGGGTGAACGCGCGGGTCAGGTGCGACTGGTCGGTCAGCCCGGCGGCGAGAGCGACGTCGGCGGCGGGCATGCCGTGGGTGAGAAACGCTTTAGCGCGCCACAGGCGAATCGCCATCAGCATCTGGTGCGGCGTAACGTGGAAGTGCGCTTTGAACTGGCGCTGGAAATGGTACGGGCTCAGCGCCGCCACCTGCGCCAGCTCATCGAGGGTCACCGTACGCATATAGTTATCGTGCAGATAGTCGCGCACCCGCTCGAAGCGGTGGCGGGCTTCGGGCAGCGCAGCGGCGTGATGGGCAAACGGGCGGAAGGTATCGATCAAATCCAGCAGCAGACCCTGCTGCGCCAGCGGATCGTCAGTATGCCACAGGCCGTAGATGAGATTGCCGATTTGCCGGGAGCGCAGGGGATCCTGACGCACCACCTCGCTGAACCACCAGTGGCGCACGCCGGTCACCTCTTCCAGCGTATCCGGGTCGAGATAAATCATCCGATAGCGCCAGCCGTCGGCGGTCTCCGCCTCGCCGGTGTGCAGTTCATCGGGATTCATGGTGACGATAGAGTTGACCGAAGCCACGTGCTGGCTGCCGCGATAGCGAAAACGCTCGGCGCCGAGCTCTATCGCGCCGATACCAAAGGCTTCATGGGTGTGCGGTTCAAAGGCGTAGCGGGAGATATGGGCATGGTACAGCTCAACGCCGGGCAGCTGCGCCAGATGGCGAAAGCGCGCGCTGTCTCTTTCATCACTGAACTGTTCTGGTACGCCTTGCATGCGATAACTCCCGACGGATATCCGTGCATTATTGAGGATGGCCCGCCGGGATGCTACAAAAATTAACCAGCCTGTAACTTTTACAGGATGCCTTTGATGCTATCAGCGAGGGTGGTGGTCGGGCGGCCAATCAGCGCGCTCAGGGTGCGGCTATCGTCGAACAGACCGCCTTTGGACGCGCCGGTATCAGAATCCGCCAGCATGTCAGCCAGGCCAGCGGGCAGGCCTACGCCCTTCAGCGCGGCGGCGAAGTCGGCTTCGCTGAGGTTTTGATACACCACGTTTTTACCGCTTTGTTTGCTCAGCTCAGCGGCAAGTTCGCTGAGGGTCCACGCTTCATCGCCCGCCAGCTCGTACACTTTTCCGGCATGGCCCTCTTCGGCGATAACGCGAGCGGCGGCGGCGGCGTAGTCCGCGCGGGTGGCGGAGGCGATTTTGCCGTTACCGGCCGCGCCGATAAATACGCCATGCTCAATCGACGGCGGCGCGCTGGCAAGGTAGTTTTCGGTGTACCAGCCGTTGCGCAGCAGGGCATACGCAATGCCGGAGTCGGCGAGCATTTTCTCGGTGGCGATATGCTCATCCGCCAGCCCCAGCGGGGAGGTATCGGCGTGCAGCAGGCTGGTGTAGGCGATAAATTTCACGCCGGCGGCTTTCGCCGCGTTAATCACGTTGCGGTGCTGGACGGCGCGCTGGCCAACTTCGCTGGACGAGATCAGCAGCAGTTTGTCCACGCCCTGCAGGGCGGCGGTCAGCGCGGCTTCATCGCTGTAGTCGGCCTGACGAACCACTACGCCCTTTTGGCTCAGCGATTCAGCCTTCGCCGGGTTGCGCACGATAGCCACAACCTGGCCTGCGGGGACGGTAGTTAACAGATTTTCCAGGACGTGCTGGCCAAGCTGGCCGGTTGCGCCGGTAATTGCGATCATAGGTCTTCTCCTTCGTGTTCATTGGCAGTTGTGGTAAGCTAACACCTTAACTAACTTTTAGTAAGTACGTACAAAAAGGTAAGTATGAATATGGCGAATCTGACGCTGAGCGAGCAGCTACGCAACGGCAACCTGTTTGCCGAACAGTGCCCCTCGAGGGAAGTGCTCAAGCACGTGACCAGCCGCTGGGGCGTACTGATTTTGGTGTCCCTGCGCGATGGCACCCATCGGTTTAGCGATCTGCGGCGTAAGATCGGCGGCGTCAGCGAAAAGATGCTGGCCCAGTCGCTCCAGGCGTTGGAGCAGGATGGCTTTCTTAACCGCGTGTCGTACCCGGTGGTACCGCCGCACGTTGAATATAGTCTGACTCCGCTCGGTGAGCAGGTGAGCGAGAAGGTGGCGGCGCTGGCGGACTGGATTGAGCTGAACCTGCCCGCGGTTCTGGCGAACCACGAACAGGTAGCCTGAGGAGGATGTCAGGATAGCCCCGGTAAGCGCAGCACAACCGGGGAACCGGCAATTATTTACTCAAATCCAGCTGATAAATGGCAAAGCCGATATCGTCGGTAGCCACCTGGCGCATCGGGTATTGCGCTTTCTCTTTGATAAACGCCGCGGCCTTATCGCCCGGTGAGGTTTCAAAGCGAATATCCAGCGGTACGGTGCTGTGGATCGGCGCCAGGCGCCAGTTGTTATCCGCCGCCGGATGGATCTCGCCGTTTTTCTTCGACTCCGCGCCAATCCACGCCGCCAGCACCGAGCGGTTTTCATCCGGCGAGGCGAACGCGATATGATCCTCACCGGTGCCCTGGAATTTACCGCCGTAAGCGCGGTAGTTATTGGTCGCGACGAGGAAAGTGGCGTTCGGATCGATTGGCTTGCCGTTAAAGGTCAGGTTTTTAATTCGCTCGGCCTGCGGATTAACGGGTTGACATTCGCCGTCATAGCGCGCCGGCTGGGTGATATCGATCTGGTAGTTCACGCCATCGATGACATCGAAGTTGTAGGTGCGAAAGCCGTCCCAGTTAATCAGCGACTGCGGCTTGCTGCTGCCGGGATCAATCTGATTGAACTGCCCGGCGGAGCACTCCAGCCACTCTTTAACCTCTTTACCGCTGACTTTCATCACCACCAGGGTGTTGGGATACAGGTAGAGGTCGGCGGCGTTGCGGAAGGTGAGCTGCCCTTTTTCCACTTCAACAAAGCTGGCGGGGTCATTTTTGCGTCCGCCGACTTTAAACGGCGCGGCGGCGGAGAGTACCGGCAGCTTCGCCAGATCCGGGTCGCCCTGAATATAGTGCTCAACGTAGGCCTTCTGGGCCATATTGACCACCTGCACGGTCGGATCGTCCTGCACCAGCGCCAGATAGCTGTACATATTGTCCGAGGATTGACCAATCGGTTTGCCGACAAACTCGCGGGTGGCGTCATGGTCGGCTTTTAGTACCGCCACCATGTTGCTGTCTTCTGCCGCCAGCGATTTCTTCGCCACCGAGTCGTAGATCGGCCGCGCTTCGGCTTTCGCTGCGCTGACCTGCCATTTACCGCTGTCGTTGTTCAGAACCAGATCGACCACCCCAAGGTGATCGCCCCACATGCCCGGCATCACTGCCGGTACGCCGTTCAGCGTACCTTTCGCGATATCTGCGCCTTTGATACCGGCAAAATCTTTGCTCGGGAAGACGGCGTGCGCGTGGCCGAACATAATGGCATCGACCCCAGGCACCTGGCTTAAATAGTAAACGGAGTTCTCCGCCATCGCCTGATACGGGTCGGCGGAAAGGCCGGAGTGGGCAATGACCACCACCACGTCCGCGCCTTTCTCACGCATTTCCGGGACAAACTTGCGCGCGGTGGCGGTAATGTCGTTGACGGTGACTTTGCCGCTGAGATTGGCTTTATCCCAGGTCATAATCTGCGGCGGTACGAAGCCGATATAGCCAATGCGCAGGGTCTGCGTTTTGCCGTCGCTATCCTGTACCTGGGTATCCTGAATCAGATAAGGCGTAAACATCGGTTGGCCGGTTTTGGCGTCAATAATATTGGCGTTCACGTAGGGGAATTTTGCCCCGGCCAGCGCTTTGTGCAGGAAGTCGAGCCCGTAGTTAAACTCGTGGTTGCCGAGGTTACCTACGACATAATCCAGGGTATTCATCGCCTTGTAGACCGGGTGAACATCACCTTTTTTCAGTCCCTTCGCCGCCATATAGTCGCCCAGCGGGCTGCCCTGAATAACGTCGCCGTTATCGACCAGCACGCTGTTTTTGGCTTCCTGGCGCGCTTTCTCAATCAGGGTTGCGGTGCGCACCAGGCCAAATTTTTCCGTGGCGCTGTCTTTGTAATAGTCAAAGTCCATCATATTACTGTGCAGATCGGTGGTTTCCATGATCCGCAAATCGACCGTCGCCGCATTTACGCTGGCGGCGATCAGCGTGGCCAGCAGCGTTGCGCTAAACTTAATCATCAGTGGCGTCCTTTTTTATGAGCAATGGCACAGAAGAAAATGTATTTACATTCTGTTGCTTACAGAAATGTGAATCATGCCAGAAAAGCGGTGAAGGAAACCGCCATCGTTATCACAGATAGCGGAACTCACAATGATGCGATATAAATAAAACAACGAGTTAACGCCACTGTAACCAGACGAGGTGGAGAATGTTAGAACAAGTATGTCAGCTAGCACGGAACGCGGGCGATGCCATCATGGAAGTTTACGATGGAAAACAGCCGATGGACGTTGCCAGCAAGAAGGACGATTCTCCGGTCACGGCCGCGGATATTGCGGCGCACAAGGTGATTATCAGCGGCCTGCTGGCGCTGACGCCCGATATTCCGGTTCTGTCGGAAGAGGACACGCCGGCCTGGGAGGTGCGCCAGCACTGGCAGCGCTACTGGCTGGTGGACCCGCTGGACGGCACCAAAGAATTTATCAAGCGCAACGGCGAGTTTACCGTCAATATCGCCTTGATTGAAAACGGGAAGCCGATCCTTGGCGTGGTCTACGCGCCGGTGATGAAGGTGATGTACAGCGCGGAAAAGGGCAAAGCGTGGAAAGAGGAGTGCGGCGTTCGCAAGCAGATTCAGGTCCGCGATGCGCGTCCGCCGCTGGTGGTGATTAGCCGCTCCCACGGCAATGACCCGGAGCTGCAGGAGTATCTGGAGCAGCTTGGCGAACACCAGACCACCTCAATCGGTTCGTCGCTGAAGTTCTGTCTGGTCGCCGAAGGGCAGGCCCAGCTTTATCCGCGCTTCGGGCCGACCTCCACCTGGGACACCGCGGCCGGTCATGCGGTCGCCAGCGCCGCCGGGGCGCACGTTCACGACTGGCAGGGGCGTACCCTTGATTACACGCCGCGTGAATCGTTCCTCAACCCCGGCTTCCGGGTCTCTATTTATTGAGCAGCTTGTGCAGCAGGACAACCACCTGCTGCACCTCTTCCTGGCTAAGCGCGCCGTCTTTAGCCCACTGTACGCGGCCGTCTTTATCCAGCACCACGATGGCCGAACTCTCTTCATTAAGCTGCCACGCTTTGCGGACCACACCGTTGCTGTCGACGATAAACTGCGACCAGGGGTAGAGCTGCTTGTTGCTCTCAATACTGCTGCGGACAAACATGCCTGAACCCGGGATAGCGTCATCGGTATTGACGATAGTGGTGGTTTGATAGCGATCGTGCGGGAGCTTCGCGCTTTTAATCGCTTCAATCAGGGTCGCGTTTTTTTCTTTTGCCGACGAGCGCCCGGCAATATGCTGCACGACGCGCACTTTCCCCACCAGCTGCGCGCTATTCCAGCTTTTATAGCTAAACTTATCGTTGTTCAGTACCAGCTCCCCCCGATCCGCGACGCCGACCGGCGCAACGCGCTGACCATCGACAAAGTTATGCGCCGACGCCATCAGCGGGAACAGGAGACATGAAACGGCCAGTAATCTACGTAGGGTCATGGTGTTTCCTTTTATTATCTGTGCAGGTGATCCGACCACTTGGTCTGCTTTAATCATAAGTGCGATTTATGGGCATTACCCGCAATGATGGTGCCAGTTTGCGTGTTGACGCACAATTCCGTCTAAAATCGGCGACTTATACTACCTTCATCGGATGCCTGAAACGAAAACTCTGAATTATTGTCATCATAAGGTAAATAAACTTATACAAACTGGGTATCACTCAGATTCTGGACTATAGTTTCAGGGCATTAAAATTTGCGATTCCGGTACGTGGGCTAACTGTGGCACCACAGGAGCGTAACCCTGGCAGGAGACAACAATGAAAATTTTCCAACGCTACAACCCGCTACAAGTAGCGAAGTACGTGAAGATCCTGTTCCGTGGACGTTTGTATATCAAGGACGTTGGCGCTTTTGAGTTTGATAAGGGCAAAATCCTTATCCCGAAGGTTAAGGACAAGCTGCATTTGTCAGTGATGTCTGAAGTCAACCGTCAGGTGAGCCGTCTGCAAACAGAGATGGCATAGCCTGAAAAGAGGTATGACTACACGGTAAAAAGGCGGCTCCCTAAGGGAGCCGTTGATGTTTCTGGACCTATCCCTTCATTTCCGCATAGCGTTTACGGTACTCGCCCGGGGGAATGCCGTTATGTTTACGGAAAATGCGCGTGAAATAGACCGGGTCTCCGTAACCTACCGACAGGGCGATTTTGTTAAGCGGCAGGGAGGTGCTCTGGATCAGCCACCTCGCGCGGTTGATGCGCTGCGCCTCGCGCCAGGCGTAAACCGTTTGCCCCAGCTCATTTTTGAATAAATGCGCCAGCCGCGAAGGGGAGAGAAAAACCATCGCCGCCAGGGTCTCGATCTTCATCTCCTGGGCAATATGTTCGTTAAGATAGTCGCACACGGCGTTAATCCGCGGGTCGTGGGCGTGGCGGTTGCTGATGGGCTGTCGCTGAAAGCAGTTCAGGATCAGGCGCTCCAGCGCATTCATCGCCAGCGCCTCCGACAGCGGGGCGGAAGCGGAGTGGTGGCGGATAACTTCATAGAACAGATCGCGCAGACTCTGCAGCTGCTCAGGATCGTTGACCGTGGTTTTACCAATGCCGTGGGTCGTTTGATCCCATTTTAGCCAGTCTATCCAGTAGGGCCGGGGGATGAAGTAGATCCATAAATGATCCCAGTATTCGCTGTGTTCATCCCGTCCGTAATGGTGGGGAACGCCGGGCGGGAAGAGCAGCAGATCGTTTTCACGACACAGAAGGGAGCCGTCTCCCGCTTTCGCGCGCGCCTGGCCGCGCAGCGTCAGATTGATGATGTAACCTTTCATCCCCTGCGGGCGGTTTATGTAGTAGTCCAGCTTTGAGCCGCGGGTGATGGGGGTAAAGCCGGCGACGACCCAGGCGTTGAAGGTAAAGGTCTTCATCAATGGCGAGAAGTTCAGTAGCTCATTGATATCCAGTTCCATCGTTTCTCCCGCCCGAGCGCCGCCGCCCGCTTAACTTTCGATGATAGTAAATTCCCATGCTTTGAGGCGCAACGGCTGGCCGCAGCTAACTTTTTCCCCGCTCAACAGCGCGTTGCCCGATGTCTCGCTGATAAACGCCTGCGGTTCGCCGGAGTAGTTGAACAGGAAGTGGATGCTGTTGCCGTTTCGGTTGCGCATCTTTTTGACCACCAGCGGATAGCGGTAGGCCGATGTACGTGAACGCAGATCCAGTCCTGCGGTCAGCCGATCGAACAGCTGGCTAATCAGCGTTTTCTGCGGCAGGAAGCCAACGTAAATGGCCCGACCCTGAGCGTAATCCGCCTCGGTGGCGGCGGCATAGTCGCCCCATGCCGGATGCTGATAGCGCAGTAGCGTACGGGTACCGGCGTCCGGCGTCAGCAGCTCCATCCACAGCTCGGCCTGATTGTCTTGACGGCAATCAATGTCCGCGCTGCAGGCGCTTACCGTGGTTTCTTCCGGCAGGGTGAATTGACTGTAGCTCACGCCGCAGCTCTCGCGCAAAATTCCCGGCTGCGCGCCGCTGCGCACCTTCACGTTTTCATCGCTAAAGCCCGATTTAAAGCCGATCAGCGCTCTGCCGCCCTGCTCGATATAGCGGTTGATGCGCGTCAGCAGGCCATCATCGGCGGCGTAGAGTCCGGGTACGATCAGCGCGCGGTAGCGCGCGGTTTCCTCGTTAACGTCGTGGATAATATCGAGGCTGATATTGTGGTCGTACAGCGCATCGTGGAAGCGGCGGAAAATATCGTTATAAATATTGCCCTGCGCGTCGCCGGGACGGAACTGGTTAAGGGCGTCCATCGCCTCATTGCTTATCAGCAGCGCGACGTCGTTTTCTGCCTTCAGCTCCGCCAGCTGCGGCGACAGGCGGGCAAAGTCAGCCCCGATAGTGGTGGCCTCCTGCCAGGTCGCGTTGCGCGAGAAGTCGTGGCTTAACAGCCCCTTCCAGTAGGTCTCGAACGCGTTATGAATCGAATGCCAGTGCCAGTAAGAGACCATTGCCGCCCCCGATGCCACGTGGCTAAAAGCCTGCAGGCGCAGCTGGCCCGGATAAGGTGTCCACTGGGCAAAGCCCTGCGCCTGGGTTTCCAGCACGAAGTAATTCTTACCCTGCTTTAGCGAACGCGTAATGGCGCCGCCAAACGCGATTTCTCGCCCGGTCAGGTGTTTCTGGCTCGGGTGATAGATATCGACACCGGCAATATCCAGCGTCTGCGCCGCCGCAAAATGGTCAACTCGCGGCTGCACGCCGTAGGAGTAGCCGCGCCATTCAAAATCGAAGTTGTGGGTGACGAACTGATGCGGCTGGGCATATTCGCGCACGATCTCCGCCTGCCAGGCGAGATACTCCGTCACCTGCTGGCGCTGGTAGCGGGAGAACGCGCAGGCGAGGCTGGCGTTGATAGTGTTTTCGACCGGCGGAAAATCCTGCCAGCTATCGATGCGGTTGCTCCAGTAGTCCAGACCAAAATCGTTATTCAACCGGTCAAGATCGGGGTATTTTTCCCGCAGGCTGCGTACAAAACCCTCCTGCATATGGCGGCCGATATTATCGTAATGCTTGGTTTCGTTATCCAACTGCCAGCCAATAATCGCCGGATGGTGCTGCACGTGCGCCATTAGCGTACGGATAATCTTTTCGGCATAGCGGCGAAAGGTCGGGTTGACGATATCCATAATCTGGCGCGGGCCATATTTTTGCTGCCCGTTGACGGTAGTGACCAGAATATCCGGGTGCTTCGCCGCCAGCCAGGCCGGGACGGCGTAGGTTGGCGTGCCGATAATCACCGCGATCCCCGCTTTATGCATGGCATTCAGCACCCGGTCGATATGGTAGAAGTTATATTCGCTCTCCCGGGGCTCCAGCGTACTCCAGGTCGATTCGGCAATCCGCACCACGTTAATGCCCGTTTCCTGCATTAAGGCGATATCTTTCGCCAGCCGATCTTCCGGCATATATTCATCGTAATAGGCCACGCCATAAAATAAATCAGACATACAGGTTACCTCCTTAAATTAATGCGCGGGCGCCGGCTGCGGGGCAAAAGCGCGCGCTTTGTCCAGCGTAATAAATGAAATCAGCGTAAAGCACAGGGCGATACCGCCGAGCACGATATAGCTGCTGGTAAAGCCCATGCTCTGGTACATATGACCGATGCCGGTAGAAAGGAAAATAGAGCTAAAGCTTTTCGAAAACTGGAAGCCGATTAAATAAACCGTGGCCGAAAGCAGCGGGTTGAAGTTGGCCGTAATATATTTCAGCGCGGCGACGAGTAATACCGAGCTCTCAAAACCGTGCAGCAGTTTAATCAGGCTAATGGACACCGGACCCATAGCCCAGGCCGAGCCGATAATGCGCAGACTCATGATCATTCCGCAGTACAGCAGAGCATTTTTCGGGCCGATTTTATTCACGAACCATGGGGCGAAAAACATCACGACCGCATCAAGGAAAATCTGACCTGTGGTTAAATAGCCGAAGACTTCCGCGCCGCGCGCTTTGCTCTCAAAGAAGTGGCTGTAATAGATGGCGAACTGCTGGTCGTAGGTTTCATATACCGCGCCGACGCCGATCGTGTAGATCGCGAAGAACCAGAATTTCTTCATTTTCAGCAGCGAGGTGGCGTCGCTCAGGGTGACCGGCGAGGCTTTACTGCTGTGTATCGCGCCTTGTTTATTCGCGCTAATCTGCATTTTCCAGACAATGACCAGCAGGCATACGCCGGCACCGCTGGCCAGCCAGAAAATCATGTTCTGGTCGATCCCGTAGAGCTTGCCTGCCGCGAAGGTGCCGATAGCCGCGCCAATGCCGCCAAACATTCTGGCGCGACCAAACTCAAAACCGGAAGCGCGGCTGACTTTATCAATGTAAGCTTCGCAAATACCGCAGCCTGCGCCATAGGCCATGCCAATATAGATGCCGCCCGCCAGCGCCCCGAGAAAAACGTTAACTTTTAATAATGGGGCAAAGACGTAGATCCAGTAGGGGGCAAAGAGGGTAATAATGATGGCCAGCAGCCACATCAGGTTTTTACGATAGACCAGCCTGTCGGATATAAAACCGAATAGTGGTTGAACGCAAACGGCAATAATCGCGGTAAAGGAATAAACCAGACCGACGTCAGTGTAATTAATGCCGATGGTTTCCGTTAACCACAATGATAAATAAGGATAGCAGCATCCCCAGCCAATAAAGAAGAACAGGAAGAACAGACAGCTTATATAGTAGTTTTTATTTGATTCTATCATGGTAACCCTCGCTTCCTTTATTCAGGAATATGATCGTGTAGACGCGAGCAAAGTTACCTTTTTGCGCAGAGGGGAGTCATGAACGTTTCGCTGTGGAGCAGTAAAAATCTGCTATTGCCCGAGGGGCGTGAGCAGCCTCACATTCGGGCAATAAAAAAGGCGGATTTTCATCCGCCTTGTCGGTTCGTCAACGGTTTTACGCTGACTCTTTATCACTGTTGGCCGCGTCCGGCAGCTTGGGCACCAGCACCGTCGGCTTATTGTCGATACGGGTCACCAGCAGCTGATCGATGCGGTAGTTGTCGATATCCACCACTTCGAACTTATAGCCGGAGAATTTCACCGCGTCGGTGCGCTTGGGAATTTTACGCAGCATAAACATCATAAAGCCGCCGATGGTCTCGTAATTGCCGGACTGCGGGAAATCATCGATATCCAGCACCCGCATCACGTCGTCGATCGGCGTTCCGCCGTCAATGAGCCAGGAGTTTTCATCGCGCGCGACGATCTGCTCTTCCAGCCCCTGGCCGACGAGGTCGCCCATCAGGGTGGTCATCACGTCGTTCAGGGTGATAATCCCGACCACCAGCGCATATTCGTTCATGATCACGGCGAAGTCTTCACCGGCGGTTTTAAAGCTTTCCAGCGCTTCAGACAGCGTCAGGGTATCCGGGACAATCAGCGTATTGCGAATCTGCACGCCGCCGGTCAGCACCAGACTCTGGTTTGCCAGCACGCGGTTCAGCAGGTCTTTGGAGTCAACGTAGCCGATGATGTGGTCGATATCTTCATTACAGACCAGGAACTTGGAGTGCGGATGCTCCGCGACCTTATTCTTCAGGCTCTGTTCATCTTCGTGAAGATCGAACCAGATGACGTTTTCACGCGAGGTCATCGATGAAGGCACGGTGCGCGATTCCAGTTCGAATACGTTCTCAATCAGCTCATGCTCCTGCTTACGCAGCACCCCTGCCAGCGCGCCGGCTTCCACCACGGCGTAAATATCATCGGAGGTAATGTCGTCTTTACGCACCATCGGAATTTTGAACAGGCGGAAGATATTGTTTGCCATGCCGTTAAACAACCACACCAGCGGGCGGAAGAGAAACAGGCAGAAGCGCATCGGGTTGATGATGCGTAAAGCGACGGCTTCAGGCGCGATCATACCGATGCGTTTCGGAGTCAGGTCAGCAAACAGAATGAACAGGCTGGTGACCAGGGTAAAGGAGATAATAAAGCTCAGCTGCTCGGAGAGCTCCGGGGATATATAGCGGCTAAAGAGGCTATTAAACGCCGGCGAAAATGCCGCATCGCCGACGATACCGCCGAGAATCGCTACCGCGTTGAGGCCGATTTGCACCACGGTAAAGAACATCCCGGGGTTTTCCTGCATCTTCAGCACGCGTTGAGCGTTGATGTTGCCGTCATCGGCCAGCAGCTTGAGTTTGATTTTACGTGATGCGGCCAGCGAGATTTCCGATATCGAAAAGAACGCACTGACGGCTATCAGACAAAGTATTACTAAAATACTGTTTAACATATCTTATCTGACCGTTGAGATCAGATCCTCGGAAGGGAAGTGGATAACGCTAAGTGGAATTCACAAAAAGCCGGTCCGAAGGCTCTGGACCGGCGATAGCACGGCGTAGTATAGCGTAAGGTACTGTAAAGCCGCCAGAGCGTAAATTATTCAATCCGGCGGCCTGCCCTACGGTGCAGCCGCATCAGGCCTGCGGCGGCAAACAAACCCCAATTCCGCCAATGCCGCAGTATCCGTAGGGATTTTTATGCAGATACTGCTGATGATCGTCTTCCGCATAGTAGAACGGCTTCGCCGTCGCGATCTCGGTTGTGATAGTGCGCGGGTCGTTGGCTTCATTCATTGCCGCCTGGAAACGCGCCAGGCTGGCCTTCGCCGCCTCGCTCTGCTCAGGCGTTAGTGGATAAATCGCGGAGCGATACTGCGTTCCGCGGTCGTTACCCTGCTGCATGCCCTGCGCCGGGTCGTGATTTTCCCAGAATACCTGGAGCAGCTGCTCATAGCTGATAACCTGCGGATCGTAGACCACGCGCACGGCTTCAGCATGGCCGGTCTCGCCGCTGCAGACTTCGCGGTAGGTCGGGTTGGGCGTATAGCCGCCGGTATAGCCGGCGGCGGTGCTATAAACGCCGGGCAGCTGCCAGAACAGGCGTTCAACGCCCCAGAAGCAGCCCATGGCGAACAGAGCGACTTCCATTCCTGCGGGAACGTTGGTCATCGAGTGACCATTGACGGCGTGGAGCGTAGCCACCGGCATCGGCGTGTTGCGTCCCGGCAGCGCGTCCGCTTGGGCGACAAGATGCGTTTTATCAAATAGACTCACGGTGGGCCTCTCAAAACAGAAAATGTGGTTAAGGTTGTAACCAAGCGTGTCTTTGAACACAATAAACGCGCTTAATACGTCTAGATTTAAACATAAGAATTATTTGGGATAACGTCTATTTTTCAACCCTTAGTTGTTAGGGTTTTGTTAAGCCGTGGAGCGGCACTTTCGTTTCCTTCGGGGGGAAACAAGGATATTCAGGAGAAAAAGTGCTACAAATCCGCCAGTTATGTATCGCCAGCGTTTTGCTGGTCAGCGGGGTCGCCAGCGCAGCGAGCGTGCGTTTGCAGGTTGAGGGACTATCCGGGGAACTGGAAAAAAACGTCCGCGCCCAACTCTCTACGATCCAGAGCGATGAAGTCACGCCGGACCGGCGCTTTCGCGCGCGCGTTGATGATGCTATCCGCGAAGGACTGAAAGCGCTGGGCTACTACGAACCCACGATTGATTTTGATTTACGTCCGCCGCCGGCGAGGGGGCGTCAGGTGCTGATCGCCAAAGTCACGCCCGGCGAACCGGTGCGCATTGGCGGCACTGACGTGATTTTACGCGGCGGCGCCCGAACCGATCGCGACTATCTGGATTTGCTAAACACGCGCCCGGCGATCGGCACGGTCCTCAATCACGGTGATTATGACAGTTTTAAAAGCTCTCTGACCCGGGTTGCGCTGCGTAAGGGCTACTTTGACAGCGAGTTTAATAAAAGCCAGCTTGGCGTTTCCCTCGACCGGCATCAGGCCTTCTGGGATATCGACTACAACAGCGGCGAGCGCTACCGCTTTGGCCCGGTCACTTTTGAAGGCTCGCAAATTCGCGACGAATATCTGCAAAACCTGGTGCCGTTTAAGCAGGGCGACTACTACACCTCGCAGGATTTAGCCGAACTTAACCGCCGCCTGGCGGCAACCGGCTGGTTTAGCTCCGTCGTGGTGGCGCCGCAGTTTGACAAGTCCCGCCAGACGAAAGTGCTGCCTTTGCAGGGCGTGGTCTCTCCGCGTAAAGAGAACACCGTGGAAACCGGGGTTGGCTACTCAACCGACGTCGGGCCGCGCGTCAAAGGCACCTGGAGAAAGCCGTGGATGAACTCCTACGGCCACAGCCTCACTTCCAGCCTCAGCCTTTCCGCCCCTGAACAGCAGCTTGATTTCAGCTACAAGGTACCGCTGTTAAAAAGCCCCCTGGAGCAGTACTACCTGATGCAGGGCGGCTTTAAACGTACGGATCTCAACGATACCAAATCTGACTCCACTACCCTGGCCGTTTCGCGCTACTGGGAGATGTCGAGCGGCTGGCAGCGCGCGCTGAACCTGCGCTGGAGCCTTGACCACTTTACCCAGGCCAACGTCACCAACACCACCATGCTGATCTATCCCGGCGTGTCGGTGAACCGTACCCGTTCGCGCGGCGGCCTGATGCCGACCTGGGGCGATTCGCAGCGCTATTCGGTGGACTACTCCAACACCATGTGGGGCTCGGATATTAACTTTATTGTGATGCAGGCGCAGGACGTCTGGATCCGCACCCTTTATGACCGCCACCGCTTCGTGGTGCGCGGCAACCTCGGCTGGATTGAGGCCGATAACTTCAGCAAAGTCCCGCCGGATCTGCGTTTCTTCGCCGGCGGCGACCGCAGCATTCGCGGTTATAAATACAAATCTATCTCGCCAAAAGATGACGACGGCAAACTGATGGGGGCCTCGAAGCTGGCTACCGGCTCGCTGGAGTATCAGTACAACGTGAGCGGCAAGTGGTGGGGCGCGGTGTTCGTCGATAGCGGCGAAGCGGTAAGCGATATCCGCGAAAGCAACTTTAAAACCGGCGCCGGCCTCGGCGTGCGCTGGCAGTCTCCGGTTGGGCCAATCAAGCTGGATATCGCCAGACCGATCGGCGACAAAGAAGAGCACGGTTTACAGTTTTACATCGGTCTGGGGCCTGAATTATGAGTTTATGGAAGAAGATAAGCCTCGGCGTACTGATTTTTCTGCTGCTGCTGCTGGGGACGGTAGGATTCCTGGTGGGGACGACGACCGGCCTGCATCTGGTTATCAAAGCCGCCGATCGCTGGGTCCCGGGGCTGGAAATCGGTAAAGCCACCGGCGGCTGGCGCGATCTGACGCTGGAGAACGTGCGCTTTGAGCAGCCGGGCGTGGCGGTCACCGCCGGCCAGTTCCATCTGGGCGTTAAGCTGCGCTGCCTGTGGGACAGCAGCCTGTGCGTCAACGATATCTCCCTGCGCGATATCTATGTGGCGATCGATACCAGCAAGATGCCGCCAGCGGCGCCGGTTGAAGAAGAAGAGAGCGGGCCGCTGAATCTCTCCACGCCTTATCCCGTCACCCTGAGCCGGGTGGCGCTGCATAACGTCAACGTAAAAATTGACGATACCGCCGTCTCGGTGCGCGACTTTTCCACGGGGCTTAACTGGCAGGAGAAAAACCTCACCCTGACGCCGACCTCGCTGCAGGGGTTGCTCATCGCGCTGCCGAAGGTGGCGAAGGTGGCTCAGGAGCAGGTTGTCGAGCCGAAAATTGACAACCCGCAGCCGGAAGAAAAGCCGCTCGGCGAGACGATGAAAGAGCTGTTCTCGAAACCGGTGCTGCCGGAAATGACTGACGTCCATCTGCCGTTGAATCTTAATATTCAGGCGTTCCGCGGCGAGCAGCTGCGTCTCACCGGCGATACCGATATAACCATCTACAATCTGCTGCTTAAAGTCAGCAGCATCGATGGGCAGATGAAGCTGGACGCGTTGGACGTGGACTCCGACCAGGGGAAAGTCACGGCTTCCGGTAACGCGCAGCTGCAGGATAACTGGCCGGTCGATATCACCCTCAACGGTACGCTGAATATTGACCCCCTGAAGGGCGAGAAAGTGCAGCTAAAAGTGGGCGGCGAAGTGCGTAAAAAGCTCACGGTCGGCGTCGATCTGAATGGTCCAGTCGCGATGACGCTGCGCGCCGAAACGCAGCTGGCTGAGGCCGGCCTGCCGCTGGATATGGAGGTGAAAAGCAAGCAGCTCTACTGGCCGTTTACCGGCGAGAAAGCGTATCAGGCTGACGATCTTCTGCTGAAATTTAACGGCAAGATGACCGACTACACCCTGGCCTTTAGCACCGCGGTGAAAGGGCAGTCGCTGCCGCCAGCGAAGATTAACCTGAACGCGAAGGGCAACGAGCAGCAGGTAAATCTCGATAAGCTCACCGTCGCCGCCCTCGAAGGGAAAACCGAACTGAAGGCGCTGCTCGACTGGCAGCAGGCGATCAGCTGGCGCGGCGAACTGACGCTTGACGGTATCAACACCGCTAAAGAGGTCCCGGACTGGCCGTCGAAGCTCAACGGTCTGATTAAGACCCAGGGCAGCCTGTACGGCGGCAGCTGGCAGATGTCGGTGCCGGAGCTGAAAATTACCGGTAACGTGAAGCAAAACAAAGTCGATGTAAGCGGATCGCTGCAGGGCAACAGCTATATGCAGTGGAAAATCCCCGGCCTGCATCTGGCTTTAGGCCCTAACAGCGCCGACGTGAAAGGCGAGCTGGGGGTCAAAGACCTTAACCTCGACGCCACCATTGATGCGCCGCATCTGGATAACGCCCTGCCGGGCCTGGGCGGGACGGCGAAAGGGCTGGTGAAGGTTCGCGGCACCGTCGACGCGCCGCAGCTGCTGGCGGATATCACCGCCCGGGCGCTGCGCTGGCAGGAGCTGTCGGTGGCTCAGGTGAACGTGAAGGGCGATGTGAAATCCACCGACCAGATTGGCGGTAACCTTGACGTACGCGTTGACCGTATTAGCCAGCCGGGCGTGAATATCAGCCTGGTGCAGCTCAATGCGAAGGGCAATGAGAAGCAGCACGACCTGCAGCTGCGGGTGCAGGGCGATCCGGTCTCCGGGCAGCTTTCGCTGGCGGGGAGCTTTGACCGCAAAGCGGAGCGCTGGAAAGGCACGCTGAGCAATACCCGTTTCCAGACCCCGGTGGGGCCGGTGGCGCTGACGCGTGATATCGCGCTGGATTACCGCAACCTTGAGCAGAAAATCAGCATCGGCCCGCACTGCTGGACTAACCCGAACGCCGAGCTGTGCGTACCGCAGACCATCGACGCCGGCGCGAGCGGGCGCGCGGTGGTGAACCTCAACCGTTTCGATCTCGCGATGCTCAAGCCCTTTATGCCGGAAGCGACCCAGGCCAGCGGCGTGTTTAGCGGTAATGCCGATGTGAGCTGGGACACCACCAAAGAGGGGCTGCCGCAGGGTAAGGTCACCCTGAGCGGGCGTAACGTGAAGGTGACGCAGACGGTCAACGACGCGCCGCTGCCGGTGGCTTTCGATACCCTGAACCTCACGGCCGATCTGCACAATAACCGCGCCCAGCTGGGCTGGCTGATTCGCCTGACCAACAATGGCCAGCTGGACGGGCAGGTGCAGGTCACCGATCCCCAGGGCCGACGCAATCTGGGCGGTAACGTCAATATCAGCAACTTCTCGCTGGCGATGATCAACCCTATCTTCTCGCGCGGTGAAAAGGCGGAAGGGAGACTGAACGCGCGTCTGACGCTGGGCGGTAACGTCCAGAGCCCGCAGCTTTTCGGTCAGATGCAGCTGAACGGCGTGGATATTGACGGTAACTTTATGCCGTTTGATATGCAGCCGAGCCAGCTGGCGATGAATTTTACCGGTACCCGTTCGACCCTGCAGGGGACGGTGAACACTCGCCAGGGACAGATTGCGCTCAGCGGCAACGCCGACTGGACGCAGATTGACAACTGGCGCGCGCAGATTGCGGCGAAGGGCAGCCGGGTGCGGATAACCGTGCCGCCGATGGTGCGCCTGGATGTGTCGCCGGACGTGGTCTTTACCGCCACGCCAAGCCTGTTTAACCTGGATGGCAGCGTTGATGTGCCCTGGGCGCGAATCGTCGTCAACGAAGTGCCGGAAAGCGCCGTTGGGGTCTCATCTGACGAAGTGATGCTGGATAAAAATCTGCAGCCGATTAAGCAGCAGAGCGCCGGTATCCCTATCAACAGCAATCTAACGATTCACGTGGGCAACAACGTTCGTCTCGACGCCTTTGGTCTGAAAGCGCGTCTGACCGGCGATTTGAAAGTGGCGCAGGACAAACAGGGGCTGGGGCTCAACGGGCAGATCAACATCCCGGAAGGGCGTTTCCATGCCTACGGCCAGGATCTGATCGTGCGTAAAGGCGAGCTGCTGTTCTCCGGTCCGCCGGATCAGCCGCTGCTGAACATCGAAGCCATTCGTAATCCGGACGCCACCGAGGACGACGTTATCGCCGGCGTTCGCGTGACCGGCTCGGCCGATCAGCCGAAAGCGGAGATTTTCTCCGATCCGGCGATGTCGCAGCAGGAAGCGCTCTCTTACCTGCTACGCGGGCAGGGTTTAGGCAGCGGACAGAGCGATAGCGCAGCCATGACTTCAATGCTTATTGGTATGGGGGTTGCACAAAGTGGTCAGGTTGTGGGTAAAATCGGCGAGACGTTTGGCGTAAGCAATCTGGCGCTGGATACCGAGGGAGTGGGCGACTCCTCCCAGGTGGTGGTCAGCGGCTATGTACTGCCGGGTCTGCAGGTAAAATATGGGGTAGGGATCTTTGACTCCCTGGCGACGTTGACGTTACGCTATCGCCTGATGCCTAAGCTATATATGGAAGCTGTGTCTGGCGTAGACCAGGCTCTCGATTTGCTCTATCAGTTTGAGTTTTAGCAATGCGAATATTTGTTTACGGCAGTTTACGACGCAAACAAGGCAACAGCCACTGGATGACCAACGCTCAGTGGCTGGGCGATCATAGTGTCAATGATTATCAACTGTACAGCCTGGGCCACTATCCAGGCGCGGTGCCCGGCGATGGCACGGTACATGGTGAGGTCTATCGTATTGACGCATCGACGCTGGCTGAATTGGATGCGCTGCGTACCAAAGGCGGCGAGTATGCTCGTCACCTGATCCAGACGCCCTACGGTAGCGCCTGGATGTATGTCTATCAGCGCCCCGTTGAGGGCTTCACGCTGATAGAAAGCGGCAACTGGTTGGATAAAGACCAGTATTAATAACGATAACGCCACCTTCGGGTGGCGTTGTTTTTTGTGGCGTTGGGTGCTGTCGCCGGCTCGGGCATGGATCAACGGCCAAAAAAACACCGCCCGGAGGCGGTGTTTTTGCGAACCTGAGTGCGGCTGAATTACTTCTTAGCGCGCTCGAAGGAAGCCACGATTTCAGCTTTCGCCGCTTCAGCGTTGTCCCAGCCGTCAACCTTAACCCATTTGCCCGCTTCGAGGTCTTTATAGTGCTCGAAGAAGTGGGTGATCTGCGCTTTCAGCAGTTCCGGCAGGTCGTTCACATCTTTAATGTGATCGTACTCTTTGCTCAGCTTGGTGTGCGGTACCGCAACCAGTTTCGCATCTTCACCGGATTCGTCGGTCATTTTCAGCACGCCAACCGGACGGCAGCGGATGACTGAACCTGGCTCCAGCGGGTACGGCGTTGGGACCAGAACGTCAACCGGGTCGCCGTCCAGGGACAGGGTGTGGTTGATGTAGCCGTAGTTGCACGGATAGAACATTGCCGTGGACATGAAACGGTCAACGAACAGTGCACCGCTCTCTTTGTCGACTTCGTATTTGATAGGATCTGCGTTCGCCGGGATCTCGATCACGACGTAGATGTCTTCCGGCAGATCTTTGCCCGCAGGTACGTTGAGTAAGCTCATGTCTGTTTCCTTTAAAATGTATGGCAAACAAGTGCCCGGTATTATAGCCAACTCACATCGAATGTCTTCGCTTCTTTTTCCCCAGAACGGGTGGGTGGAGTCTGAATTTTTCAGCGTAAGACAGCCTGAAAATCCATAAACATAGCCGCATACTGAATAAAATTATGTAACCGTTTTCATTGCATATGCTTGATATCTCAAAGTGTGCAAAATTTCGTCATAAACGGCGAAGCTCGCGCGGCTCGCGAAGCCTCACCGGCTCTCCGCTGGTGAGATGGCCGCCGATTAACATCTAATTAACTTTTTTGAAGTGTGATGTAACGCATTCAGTTACATCTCCGATTGTCTATAGTTTGTCCGCAGGTGAGGCTTTAACCAACAATAACCCTACGAGGATCCTCTTATGTGGAAGCGCTTACTTCTTGTCACAGCAGTTTCCGCAGCTATGTCGTCTATGGTCATGGCTGCCCCTCTTACCGTAGGTTTTTCGCAGGTCGGTTCTGAATCCGGCTGGCGTGCGGCCGAAACTAACGTCGCGAAAGAGGAGGCCGCGAAGCGCGGCATCACTCTGAAGATTGCCGACGCGCAACAAAAACAGGAAAACCAGATTAAAGCCGTACGCTCCTTTATCGCTCAGGGCGTCGATGCCATCTTCATCGCGCCGGTCGTGGCGACCGGCTGGGAGCCGGTACTGAAAGAAGCGAAAGAGGCCAAAATCCCGGTATTCCTGCTCGACCGCTCAATTGATGTTAAAGACAAAGATCTCTACATGACCACCGTTACCGCGAACAACGTGCTGGAAGGCCAGCTGATCGGCGAGTGGCTGGTCAAAACCGTCGACGGTAAGCCGTGTAACGTTGTTGAACTGCAGGGCACCGTAGGGGCCAGCGTGGCGATTGACCGCAAGAAAGGCTTCGCTGAGGCCATTTCTAAAGCCTCTAATATCAAAATTATCCGCTCCCAGTCCGGCGATTTTACCCGCAGCAAGGGCAAAGAAGTCATGGAGAGCTTTATCAAAGCGGAAAACAACGGCAAGAACATCTGCATGGTTTACGCCCATAACGACGACATGGTGATTGGCGCCATTCAGGCGATTAAAGAGGCCGGGCTGAAGCCGGGCAAAGATATCCTCACCGGCTCTATCGACGGCGTGCCGGATATCTATAAAGCGATGATGGCCGGCGAGGCCAATGCCAGCGTCGAACTGACGCCGAATATGGCCGGTCCGGCGTTCGATGCGCTGGAGAAATACAAAAAAGACGGCACCCTGCCTGAAAAAGTCACCATCACCAAATCGACCCTCTACCTGCCGGATACGGCGAAAGAAGAGTTAGAGAAGAAGAAAAATATGGGCTACTGAGTAGCCGAATGACAGGTTCACCGCCGCCTCCGGGATGTCCCCGGTCGCTAAAGCGCGGCTGATTTCCCTCTCCTCCCATCGGGGAGAGGGCAAAGGTGAGGGGGGAGAGCATGAACGGCGAATTACATCAGGAAATCCTTCGTACTGAAGGGCTTAGCAAATTTTTCCCCGGCGTGAAGGCGCTGGATAACGTTAATTTTAGCCTGCGCCGGGGCGAAATCATGGCTCTGTTAGGCGAAAACGGCGCGGGTAAATCCACCCTGATCAAAGCGCTGACCGGTGTCTATCATGCCGATCGCGGGGCCATCTGGCTGGAAGGGCGGGAGATCGCGCCGAAAAATACCGCTCACGCCCAGCAGCTGGGGATCGGCACCGTCTATCAGGAAGTGAACCTGCTGCCTAATATGTCGGTGGCGGACAATCTGTTTATCGGCCGCGAGCCCAGACGCTTTGGCCTGCTGCGGCGTAAAGAGATGGAAAAGCGCGCCACCGCGCTGATGGCGTCCTACGGTTTTTCTCTTGATGTCCGTGAACCGCTGAACCGCTTTTCGGTGGCGATGCAGCAGATTGTCGCGATCTGCCGGGCGATCGACCTGTCAGCAAAAGTGTTAATTCTTGATGAACCGACCGCCAGCCTGGATACCCAGGAGGTGGAAATGCTCTTTACCCTGATGCGCCAGCTGCGCGATAGCGGGGTCAGCCTGATTTTCGTCACCCACTTCCTCGACCAGGTGTATGCCGTCAGCGATCGCATCACCGTGCTGCGTAACGGCGGTTTTGTCGGCTGCCGGGAAACCCGCGAGCTGCCGCAAATTGAACTGGTGAAGATGATGCTGGGCCGTGAGCTGGAGCATAACGCCCTGCAGCGCGCGGGCCGCACCCTGCTGAGCGATAAGCCGGTGGCCGCCTTCGAAGATTTTGGCAAAAAAGGCACCATCGCACCGTTTAGTCTGCAGGTCCGTCCCGGTGAAATCGTCGGCCTGGCGGGGCTGTTAGGCTCGGGACGTACGGAAACGGCGGAGGTAATCTTCGGCATTAAACCCGCCGACAGCGGCAAAGCGTGGATCAAAGGCAAGCCGCAAACCCTGCGCTCGCCGCATCAGGCATCCTGCCTCGGGATCGGCTTCTGTCCGGAAGATCGTAAAACCGACGGCATTATCGCCGCCGCCTCGGTGCGGGAAAATATCGTTCTCGCGCTACAGGCGCAGCGCGGCTGGCTGCGGCCGATTGGTCGGCGCGAACAAAATGAGATTGCCGAACGTTTCATTCGCCAACTGGGTATTCGTACCCCCAGCGCTGAACAGCCGATCGAATTTCTCTCCGGCGGTAATCAGCAGAAGGTGCTGCTCTCCCGATGGCTGCTGACGAAGCCGCAGTTCTTGATCCTTGATGAACCGACTCGCGGTATTGACGTTGGCGCCCACGCTGAAATCATCCGCCTGATTGAAACCCTGTGCGCCGATGGTCTGGCGCTGCTGGTCATTTCTTCAGAGCTGGAAGAGCTGGTGGGTTACGCCGATCGGGTGATTATCATGCGCGATCGCCAGCAGGTGGCGGAGCTGGCTCTGAGCGAGCTCTCCGTGCCGGCGATCATGAACGCTATTGCGGCATAAGGAGTAACCGATGATGCCTCAATCTGTTCCGAAAACCGGCCAGCCGAAACGGCGCTTTAACTGGCCAAAAGGGATGCCGCAAATTATTGCGCTGCTGCTGGTGCTGGTCGTTGACAGCCTGGTCGCCCCGCATTTCTACCAGATCGTGCTCCAGGACGGGCGACTGTTCGGCAGCCCGATAGATATTTTGAACCGCGCCGCGCCGGTGGCGCTGCTGGCGATTGGCATGACGCTGGTTATCGCCACCGGCGGGATTGACCTCTCCGTCGGAGCGGTGATGGCGATTGCCGGCGCAACGGCGGCGTCAATGACCGTGGCGGGGCACAGCCTGACGGTTGTGCTGCTCGCATCGCTGGGGGCCGGCGCGCTGGCCGGGCTGTGGAACGGCATTCTGGTGGCGGTGCTGAAGATCCAGCCGTTCGTCGCCACGCTGATCCTGATGGTCGCCGGACGCGGCGTGGCGCAGCTGATCACTTCCGGGCAGATCGTCACCTTTGACTCTCCGCATCTGGCGTGGCTCGGCAGCGGATCGCTACTGCTGTTCCCGACGCCGGTGATAATCGCCATCGTGACGCTGGCGCTGTTCTGGCTGTTTACCCGCAAAACCGCGCTGGGGATGTTTATCGAAGCGGTGGGGATTAACATTCGTGCGGCGAAAAACGCCGGGGTAAATACCCGCATCGTCGTGATGTTGGCCTACGTGCTGAGCGGCGTTTGCGCGGCGATTGCCGGCATTATCGTTGCGGCGGATATTCGCGGCGCGGATGCCAATAATGCCGGGCTATGGCTGGAGCTGGACGCCATCCTGGCGGTGGTTATCGGCGGCGGCTCGCTGATGGGCGGGCGTTTTAACCTGCTGCTCTCGGTCGTCGGGGCGCTGATTATCCAGGGGATGAATACCGGGATCCTGCTGTCAGGATTCCCGCCGGAGCTTAATCAGGTAGTCAAAGCGGTGGTGGTGCTGTGCGTACTGATCGTCCAGTCGCCGCGCTTTATCAGCATACTGAAGGGGATGCGCGGCCATGATAAAACGTAATTTACCGTTAATGATTACCCTCGCGGTCTTCGTACTGGGATACCTTTACTGCCTGACCCAGTTTCCCGGCTTTGCCTCGACGCGGGTGATCTGCAATATCCTGACCGACAATGCCTTTCTTGGGATCATCGCCGTCGGCATGACCTTCGTGATCCTCTCCGGCGGGATCGATCTGTCGGTCGGGTCGGTGATCGCCTTTACCGGCGTATTTCTCGCTAAAGCGATCGGTTTCTGGGGGATTTCGCCGCTGGTGGCGTTTCCGCTGGTGCTGGTGATGGGCTGCGCCTTTGGCGCGTTTATGGGCCTGCTTATTGATGCGCTGAAGATCCCGGCGTTTATCATCACCCTCGCCGGGATGTTTTTCCTGCGCGGCGTCAGCTACCTGGTCTCGGAAGAGTCGATTCCCATTAATCATCCGGTGTATGACGCGCTGTCAGGACTGGCATGGACCATCCCCGGCGGCGGGCGTCTGAGCGCGATGGGGCTGTTGATGCTGCTGGTGGTGATCGGCGGAATTTTTATGGCCCACCGCACCCGCTTTGGCAATCAGGTTTATGCCATCGGCGGTAATGCGACTTCGGCGAACCTGATGGGGATTTCCACGCGGAGCACGACGATCCGCATTTATATGCTCTCTACCGGGCTGGCGACGCTGGCGGGGATCGTTTTCTCCATCTATACCCAGGCGGGCTATGCGCTGGCGGGCGTTGGCGTTGAACTGGACGCGATTGCATCGGTGGTTATCGGCGGTACGCTGTTGAGCGGTGGGGTGGGGACGGTTCTCGGCACGCTGTTTGGCGTCGCCATTCAGGGGCTGATTCAAACCTACATCAACTTCGACGGTACGCTGAGTTCATGGTGGACCAAGATCGCTATCGGTATCCTGCTGTTCATCTTTATCGCGCTGCAGCGCGGCCTGACGGTGCTGTGGGAGAATCGGCAGAGTTCGCCGGTGACAAGGGTGGGGCACTGACTGAAGGATTTCCCCTCCCGTAAGGCGGGAGGGGAAGAGGCGGGTTACGCGTCCGGGAACTCTTTAATAAAGTTTTCGACGTCTTCAACCATATGGTTGTTGCCGACGAAGAAAGAACGGCGCTGATGCAGGCTTTCCGGGATGATATCCAGAATACGCTCTTTACCATCGCTGGCCTTACCGCCCGCCTGTTCCGCAAGGAACGCCATTGGGTTGCATTCGTACAGCAGACGCAGTTTACCGTCCGGGTGGCTGGCGGTGCTCGGATAGAGATAGATGCCGCCTTTAAGCAGGTTGCGGTGGAAATCCGCCACCAGAGAGCCGATGTAGCGTGAGGTATACGGGCGCTGGGTCTCTTTATCTTCTTCCTGGCAGTGCTTAATGTACTTCTTCACACCCATCGGGAACTTAATGTAGTTACCTTCGTTAATCGAGTAGGTGTTGCCTTTTTCCGGGAAGCGCATGCGCTCCTGACACAGGCAGAAGACGCCAAGGGAGGGGTCATAGGTAAAGGCGTGGACGCCGCAGCCGGTGGTGTAAACCAGCATCGTCGAGGAGCCATACACCACATAGCCCGCAGCGACCTGTCGGTTGCCCGGTTGCAGGAAATCTTCTTCGGTAACGGGGGTGCCCACCGGCGTGACGCGGCGGTAAATAGAGAAGATCGTGCCAACAGAGACGTTAACGTCGATGTTAGAAGATCCATCCAGCGGGTCCATCAGCACCACGTATTTGGCGTGTTCGCATCCTTCAAAGACGACGATCTCATCTTCTTCTTCAGAGGCGATCCCGGCAACAATATCGCGTGCTCGCAGTGCGGCTTTCAACTTTTCATTGGCAAACAGGTCGAGTTTTTGCTGAACCTCGCCCTGAACGTTTTCAGCACCGCTGGCACCCAGGATATCGACCAGGCCGGCCTTGTTGATATCGCGGTGGATGATCTTGGCGCCTAACTTTATCGCCGACAACAAAGCAGTAAGCTCGCCGGTTGCGTGAGAGAACTCGTGCTGCTTTTCGACAATAAATTCACCTAACGTTTTCATAACCCGTTCCCTGCATGTTTATGTGAAGTAAAACGAACATAACAATCTTAACAAAGAATAAAAAAAGTTCGCACTGGTGAATCGCGCCAGCAAAATACGGATTCGCCTGAAATGCATTTCTTTCCCCCCCAACATCCCGGTAAACTGTGCTTCAGATAAGAGAAGGAAATGACGAATGCGCATTCATATTTTAGGAATCTGTGGCACGTTTATGGGGGGGCTGGCGATGCTGGCGCGTTCCCTCGGTCATGAGGTAACGGGGTCGGATGCGAACGTCTATCCGCCAATGAGTACCCTGCTGGAAAACCAGGGAATTGAGTTAATTCAAGGATATGATGCCAGCCAGCTGGATCCGCAGCCGGACCTGGTGATCATCGGTAACGCAATGACGCGCGGAAACCCGTGCGTGGAAGCGGTGCTGGAAAATAATATCCCTTACATGTCCGGTCCGCAGTGGCTGCACGATTTCGTGCTGCGCGATCGCTGGGTGCTGGCGGTTGCCGGAACGCACGGGAAAACCACCACTGCCGGCATGGCGACCTGGATCCTCGAAGCCTGCGGCTACAAGCCGGGCTTTGTTATCGGCGGCGTTCCGGGCAACTTCGATGTTTCCGCGCGCCTCGGCGACAGCCCGTTCTTCGTGATTGAAGCCGATGAATACGACTGCGCTTTCTTCGATAAACGTTCCAAATTTGTTCATTACTGCCCGCGCACGTTGATTCTCAATAACCTTGAATTCGACCACGCGGACATCTTTGACGATCTAAAAGCTATTCAGAAGCAATTTCATCATCTGGTGCGTATTGTGCCGGGCAAAGGCAAGATTATCCTGCCGGAGAACGACATCAATTTGAAGCAGACGATGTCGATGGGCTGCTGGAGCGAGCAGGAGCTGGTTGGCGAACAGGGGCACTGGCAGGCGAAAAAGCTCACCACCGATGCTTCCTCCTGGGAAGTGTGGCTGGACGGCGAGAAAGTCGGCGAAGTGAAGTGGGCGCTGGTCGGCGAGCATAATATGCATAACGGCCTGATGGCCATCGCCGCCGCCCGGCATGTCGGCGTGCTGCCTGCCGATGCGGCCAACGCGCTGGGCAGCTTTATCAACGCCCGCCGCCGTCTGGAGCTGCGCGGCGAAGCCAACGGCGTGACCGTATACGATGATTTCGCCCACCACCCGACGGCGATTCTGGCGACCCTGCAGGCGCTACGCGGCAAAGTTGGCGGTACCGCGCGTATTCTTGCCGTGCTTGAACCCCGTTCTAACACCATGAAAATGGGCATTTGCAAAGACGACCTGGCGCCGTCTCTCGGTCGCGCGGACGAGGTCTTCCTGCTGCAGCCGCAGCATATCCCGTGGCAGGTTGCTGAAGTGGCTGACGCTTGCGTACAGCCTGCACACTGGAGCGCCGATGTCGATGCGCTGGTGGATATGATTGTTAAAACCGCCCATCCTGGCGACCACATTCTGGTGATGAGCAACGGTGGATTTGGCGGCATTCATCAGAAGCTGCTCGATAAGCTGGCGAAAAAAGCCGAGGCGGCCGAGTAGGCTATTCTCCTCGTTTATCCGCTCTCCGCGTGAGGGCGGATAGTTTTTGTGGCCAGGAGGGTTCATGTTGAATTCAGAAAGAGTGACCTCTACCGATTCCGCGCATTTTCCCGCGCTTGATGCGCTGTACGGCAGGGCCTTCCCGTGGCACGAGCAGCGTGAAGCCGAGGCTAAGCAGCAGGCGCTTGATAATCCGCATTATGAACTGGAAGCCTGGTTCGATGATGGCCAGTTTATTGGCCTGAGCGGCTGCTGGCGGTTTGCTGACTATCGCTACGTTGAACATCTGGCCATCGACGATACCTTGCGATCGCGCGGCTACGGCAAGCGGCTGTTAGCTGAAATACTTCAGCGCGCGCCGCTGACCGTTCTGGAAATCGATCCGCTGACCAGCGAAGTTGCCCATAAGCGCCTGCGCTTTTATCAAACCATGGGCTTTTGCGCGAATCCCTGGGCGCATCGCCATCCGACCTATCATCAAGGCATCGCCGATCATGAACTGATCGTGTTGAGCTATCCGCAGCCGATTAATGAGGCGCAGTACCAGCGCTTTGCGCAGGATTTGCGTTTGGTGGTCATGGAGCAGGCTGGCGCGGTCAAGGTTTTGTAGCCCGGACAAGGCGCGTCAAGCGCCGCCTCCGGGAAGCAGCGCGCAATGTCACCTCCGCTGTTCTCCCGGCTCGCGCTGCGCTTAGCCGGGCTACGGGTTTACCGTCGTCTGCGGGCCGGTAGTCCGGACAAGGCGCGTCAAGCGCCGCCTCCGGGAAGCAGCCCGCAATGCCACCTCCGTTTTCTCCCGGCTCGCGCTGCGCTTAGCCGGGCTACGGGTTCAGCGCCGTCTGCGGGCCGGTAGCCCGGGTCAGGCGTTACGCCGCAACCCGGGATGGGCTCAAAGCTTACGCTACTCCTTCGCGATAGGCGTTTCGTCTTCCGCTACTTTGGTATCGCCCTGAATGGCAGCGATTTTCTTCTCCACGTCGGCAACCTGCTCGCTGCTGTGCAGCAGCGTATAGGTCAGATCAAACTGGGTGCTTGCCCCGGGCTGAAGCTGCTTAACGCGTTTTTGCTCGCGCTCGATGGTTACCGGATAGGCGTAGCTGGTACCCGGCTCAATACCGGTCACGTAACCCTGTTTCTCGGTATCGGTGTTTTTCCACAGCGTCAGCACCGGCAGCTGGCGGGTATCAAACTGAATCGATGCCCCTTTGTCGCCGGCTTTGTTGACCACCGCGGCCAGCGTTTGATGATTTTCGTCCGCCAGCGGCTGCATGTTAAACACCATTTCATCGAAATCTTTGGTTGGACCGGCGTAGGTTTGCCAGGTTTTTAAGCCGGCTTTGGCGTAGTCATTGAACGGGCTGATGCTGGCGATCGGCGCCATAAAGCGGGCCCCCTCTTCGAGGATCGGCTTGCCAAAGTTGCTGTGATAGATAATCTGATAGTCATGCGGATAGTCAGCATGGTTGGTTAAGACATCGTGCAGGCTGAAGCTGTTGCTGCCGGGTACATAGCGCAGCTCGGTCATGGTCTGCAGATCCGCTTTCTTAAACGTGCTCTCCTTCACCAGCCCGCGAACGCGAATTTCATACGGCGCGGTGTCCGCGACTTCCACTTCCACCTGTGAAGCCGGCGTGTTGCCGACCTTGCCGTGCAGGGTATAAATCTGTCCGTCTGCGGTTACCGGGTGGCCGGTCCATTCATAGCCGCAGCGCACCATCATTTCATTGAAGCCTTCCAGCCAGCCCAGCCCGTTGCGGCTTTCGAGGTTAATAAAGGCCGGGTTGACCACCTCTTTTACCGGTGAGTCCCAGCCCATCCGTGAACCAAAACCTTCGATTTTCAGCAGATTCATGCCGCGAGTCGGGCTCAGGGTAATCGTCAGGCCGTCTTTGCTGTGGATTACGAGGATTTTGCTGCCTTCCTGTTTCCCGCCGTGAAGGACTTTTTGCTCAATGCTGAAGTTATGATCTTTTATCTTCAGCTGGTCGCTGGTTATCTGCCAGTTTCCTTTATCCATGCCGCTTTCAGCGCTTGTCAGCACCCATGTTTTCGCGACTACTGGCCCAGAAACAAGCATGGCAATTGCTGTTAAAGCTAATGTTTTTTTCATTTTTTAACCCTTTTGCTGAATCGATTGTGTTGCTGATGCAGGAAATTTAGTTGTAAGTGGATTATGAAAATGTGAAGTGTCTCACCTGGTGAGAAAACGGCCGTTTTTATATTTTTAAATGAGATTTAAATCGCTTTTTTTAAGTAATTATAAAAGTTGTTGCTAAAAAAATGTGAATCAGGATGATTTTAGCTTTAACGATTCAGCTATTACTGGCTACGGCTATGATGAAGCCTTTAGAAACGACAGGGCCGCCGGGCTTTAGTGGCCCAGGCGGCCCTGGTTGAAGCGGCTTTATCGTTTAAAAAAAACGCAGCGGGGAGGTTATCAAGCGCCGTAGAACGCTTTGGTATAGAGCCCTTTGACATCCTGAACGGACGGATAGTTAGGATTCGTTAATGTGCAGGGATCGTCAACGGCATGGTGACTCATTCTGTCGAGGACGTTCACAAAGGTGATTTCATTGATTTCAACTTCGCCGCACTGGCTTAGCGTTTTCGGCACGCCCAGACGTTGATTCAGCGCGTTGATCGCTTCAATCAGGTTTTTGATGCCTAACGCCGCTTCCAGCTGACGATATTTTTTGGTGAACTTCGCATTATATTGAATGATATAAGGCAGCATAATCGCGTTTGCCAGACCGTGGGTAATACCAAACTCGCCGCCAATCTTATGCGCCATTGAATGAACTAACCCCAGCGAGGCGTTGGTGAAGGCGATTCCCGCCAGCGCAGAAGCATTGTGCATATGCATGCGGGCGTTTAAATCATCAGGTGAGCGCCAGGCGATTTCCAGATACGTAAACACCAGCCGAATCGCTTCTACCGCATAGGGGTCAGTAAACGAGTTGGCCGCGGTGGAGACATAGGCTTCAATGGCGTGGGTCAGAACGTCCATTCCGGTATGAACGGTAACGTGCGGCGGCATTTTTGCCGGAATGGTGGGGTCGAGAATGGCGATATCCGGTACCAGATCGGCGGCAACAATCGGGTATTTGATATGATTTGCCGTGTCGGTGATCACCGAAAATGCGGTGATCTCAGAGGCGCTGCCGCTGGTGGAAGGGATCGCCACAAATCGGGCTTTATTGCGTAGCGCCGGCATGGAACCGACCGGGAGAATATCCTCGAACTTCAGCTGCGGATGCTCGTAGAAACACCACATTACTTTTGCGGCATCAAGCGCGGAGCCGCCGCCAATCGCCACTATCCAGTCCGGTTCAAAAGCCTGCATCGCTTTTGCGCCGCGCCAGACGGTTTTAATGGACGGATTGGGTTCGACATTATCGATAATAATGCACTCCATACCCGCTTTATTAAGTTCGCTGACGGCTTTATCCAGAAAGCCAAAACGCTTCATGGAACTTCCGCCAGTGACTAACGCGGCTTTTTTGCCGCTCAGCGTGGAAAGATGTTCTAAAGCATTTTCGCCATAAATAATACTGCGAGGAATTGAGAAGGCCTGGGTCATAGGAAACTCCATTTAATATTAAGGATTTTTTTAGTGTGCATTCGTCATTTACGATTCAGCGACACGTGCAGAGTAAAAAAATCGAATTAATGCTCCAGATATTGCCTAAGCAATATCTGGAGGGAGTTGACCGTCATACTTCGAGCGGCTGGTGCGTTGACTGCAACTTGAATTATTTGGGGTATTAGCGGCGTTTAAATCGTACCGTCCCAGGAGTCGACTTTTTCGCGTTTCGCTTCCTCTTCATCAAACCAGCGCGAGGTCACGCATTTTGATTCGGTGTAGAAACGGACGCCGTCTTTGCCCAGGCAGTGCAGGTCGCCGAAGAAGGACTGCTTATGGCCTGAGAACGGGAATACGCCGACCGGCACCGGGATACCGACGTTGATACCGACCATGCCGCCGTGGGTGCGTTTCTGGAATTCGCGGGCGTAGTAGCCGCTTTGGGTGAAAATAACCGAGCCGTTGGCAAACGGGTTATTGTTCATAAGTTGCAGACCTTCCTCGAAGGTTTTGACCCGCTTAAAGCACAGCACCGGCCCGAAAATTTCCTGCGTGCCGACGCTCATCTCTTCGGTTACGCGATCCAGGATGGTTGGCCCGACGTAGAAGCCATTTTCCTGGCCCGGCACCTGAATAGCACGACCATCGAGCACCAGCTTTGCCCCCTCCTCAATGCCTTTATTAATCCAGTTGATGACCGATTGCTTATGATCTTTAGAAATCACCGGACCCATATCGGTATCGCGCAGATAGCCGGGGCCGATTTTCAGCTGTTTGGCTTTCTCGACGACGGCGGCAATCAGCTTATCAGCGATCTCTTCCTGCACCACGACAACCGGCAGCGCCATGCAGCGTTCGCCCGCGCAGCCAAACGCGGCGTTGATAATCCCCGCTGCGGTACGGTTAATTGGCGCATCGGCCAGCACCAGGGCATGGTTTTTCGCTTCGCACAGCGCCTGAACGCGCTTGCCGTGAGCGGCGGCTTTGGAGTAAACGTGCAGACCCACGGAGGTTGAGCCGACGAAGGAGACGCCGTTGACGTCCGGGTGGGTCAGCAAGATATCGGCTTCATTGCGTGAGCAGGTCACGACGTTAATCACCCCATCCGGCACACCTGCTTCCTGATAGAGTTTGGTGATTTCCATACAGGTCATCGGCGTCATACTGGCCGCTTTAATCACCATGGTATTACCGGAGGCGACGCATAATGGCGCCATCCATCCCATCGGGATCATTGCCGGGAAGTTAAACGGCACAATACCGGCGAACACGCCAATTGGCTCACGATAAAGGTTGGTGTCGATCCCGGCAGAGGCGTCCATCAGGTTTTCACCGGCCATGAGAGTGGGAATCGAGCAGGCAAGCTCGGTACCTTCTTTCGCTTTTAATACATCGCCCTGGGCGTCGCCCCAGGCTTTACCGTTTTCTTTTGCCACCAGCTCGGTTAAGCGGTCCTGATGCTGGATTAATAATTCGCGAACGCGGAACATAATTTGCGAGCGTTTAATGGCCGGCGTATCTGACCACGCCGGAAAGGCTTTGCGCGCCGCGGCAACGGCATCCAGCACTTCTTGCTCGGTGCAGCAGGGGGCCTGAGCCATGACTTCCCCGGTACTTGGGTTATAGACGTCCATATAGCGTTCGGTCTGCGATACGCGCCATTGACCATCAACGAAATATTTCAGCCTTGGTACAGTAGTCATATTTTTCTCCATGATGATAGCTGTCGACTCTCTAAAATCTGGCTCCGGTCGGCGGTAAATAACCGACCGCCGGGTTAGCCCCTTTCGTGAAAAGTGAATTCCTGCTTCTTGCCGGACGATGGCCTCCGCTGGGCGATTCACCTGCGGCGGTGCGGATGATTTTGTCGACTTTCTGCTGAGGAAAGCCTGCAGACGCCAGGTTTTAATGAACAGAACTCACTGGCCAAAAATACGCGCACGCACCGTTTCGGTTCTCGTACTTTAATGAAATTTATTTTTCATTATTATGATGTATGAAATATCAAAACCGTTTTGAGAGGTGGATCAAAGATAAGCAAACTGCTGATAAAGTCAGCGCCCTAAAGGCAGGGTTATATAGTTTTATATAATAAAGTTAACAGGTTGTGTTGATGGCATTGGCGTTGATGGCGAGGGGAGATTGCCAGCCGGATTGCAATGGAACGGCTTTTTTGTGAAATAAAAGTTAAATATAAGCACGAAATGGAATGAAAATGAAAAATTAAAACCGATTTAAATGCAGGGAAAATTCGAATTGACCATTGTCCATGGCATTGCGTTCGAGGGAGTGGGTCGCCCGGATCGGGCAATAGCCGTAATCCGGGGAGTCATACAGAATTAGCCTTCGCTTTCGGCCAGTTCACGCAGGTACTGGAAGATAAGACGCGCGGACTTCGGCGGCTTGTTGCCTTCTTTCTCTTTTTTGGCGTTGCGGATCAGCGAACGCAGCTGCTGACGATCGGCATCTGGCCACAGGTTCAGCACTTCAGCCACGGCATCATCACCATTATCAATCAGACGATCGCGGATCTGCTCAAGCTTATGGAACAGCGCAACCTGCTGGTTGTGGCGGTTCTTCAGCTTGTCCAGCGCCTGACGAATCGGCTCGACGTCGCGGCTGCGCAGCATTTTACCAATCAGCTGCATCTGGCGGCGGCGGCCTTCTTTCTTGATACGCTGGGCGAGTTCAATCGCGTCGCGCAGGTCGGTATCCAGCGGGATTTTATCGAGCGCGTTTTTACCCAGCTCGACCATTTCCGCGCCAAGACGCTTCAGTTCTTCGGCGTCACGCTTAATTTCACTTTTACTGACCCAGATAATTTCATCGTCTTCATCTTCGACGTCATCACCAGGGACGTCGTCGAGCCAGTCTTCGGGCTGCTTTGTCATCTCAGGCTCCTTAAAAAAGAGACTAATGTTACCAGTTAAGGCGCGCACTGAAAAACGGTTCTCTGTTAGACTTCAGTTAACTCCTTCTTACATTATGGCATTAGCGATGAAAGTCATCTCTCAAGTTGCACAACAGCGTAAGACGCTGGAAGAGGCCGTGACCACGGCGCTGGAACTGGCGGCAGGCAAATCCGACGGCGCGGAAGTCTCCGTCAGTAAAACTACCGGTATCGGCGTGAGCACCCGCTACGGCGAAGTGGAGAACGTAGAATTCAACAGCGATGGTGCTCTCGGCATCACCGTTTATCACCAGAATCGCAAAGGCAGCGCGTCTTCGACCGATCTCAGCCCGCAGGCTATTGCCCGCACGGTGCAGGCGGCGCTGGATATCGCCCGCTATACCTCGCCGGACCCGTGCGCGGGCGTGGCGGATAAAGAACTGCTGGCTTTTGAAGCCCCGGATCTTGACCTGTTCCATCCGGCGGAAGTTTCCCCGGATGAAGCCATCGAGCTGGCCTCCCGCGCTGAACAGGCGGCGCTAAAAGCCGATAAACGCATCAGCAATACCGAAGGCGGCAGCTTTAACAGCCACTACGGCATTAAAGTGTTCGGCAACAGCCACGGCATGCTGCAGAGCTACTGCTCTACCCGCCACTCGCTCTCCAGCTGCGTGATTGCCGAAGAGAATGGCGATATGGAGCGCGATTACGCTTATACCATCGGACGGGCGATAGACGACCTGCAATCGCCGGAGTGGGTTGGCGAAGAGTGCGCCCGCCGCACCCTGTCGCGCCTGGCCCCGCGTAAGCTATCGACGATGAAAGCGCCGGTGATTTTCGCCAACGAAGTCGCTACCGGTCTGTTTGGCCATCTGGTCGGGGCGATCGCCGGCGGTTCGGTTTACCGTAAATCCACCTTCCTGCTTGATGCGCTGGGTAGCCAGATCCTGCCGGACTGGCTGACCATTGAAGAGCATCCTCACCTGCTGAAAGGTCTGGCTTCGACGCCGTTTGATAGCGAAGGCGTCCGTACGGAACGCCGGGATATCATTAAAGACGGCGTACTGACCCAGTGGCTGCTGACCAACTACTCGGCGCGTAAGCTGGGGCTGAAGAGCACCGGCCACGCGGGCGGTATTCACAACTGGCGGATCAACGGCCGCGGCCTGAGTTTTGCAAAGTTGCTTAAAGAGATGGGGACCGGTCTTGTCGTCACGGAACTGATGGGGCAGGGTGTAAGCGGCGTCACCGGCGACTACTCACGCGGCGCATCCGGCTTCTGGGTAGAAAACGGCGAAATTCAGTATCCGGTCAGTGAGATAACCATTGCAGGAAATCTGAAAGATATGTGGCGTAATATCGTGACCATCGGCGACGATATCGAAACGCGCAGCAACATTCAGTGCGGTTCCGTACTGCTGCCGGAGATGAAGATCGCCGGGCAATAACACTTGTGTGCTTAATAATAAAAAAGGAAGTGAGCAATGCGTAAAAAACTGTTAGCGATGCTGGCCGTATCGGCTTTTGCGCTTGGTTCGGCATCGGCTTTCGCCGATCTGGGCGAAGACATGGATACCCTTGCTGAGAACCTGCAAGTGGTGCAGAAAACTTCAGATGCCGGCGAGCTGAAAGCGGCGCTGAATAAGATGCGCACAGCGGCGGTTGACGCCCAGAAAGAGACGCCGCCGAAGCTGGAAGGTAAAGCGGCGGACAGTGCGGAAATGAAAGACTATCGTCACGGTTTCGATGTGCTGATCGGCCAGATTGACGGCGCGCTGAAGCTGGCTGATGAAGGCAAAGTCAAAGAAGCCCAGGCCGCAGCGGAAGAGTTTAAAACCACCCGCAATACATACCATAAGAAGTACCGTTAATTTCTCTTTGTGGGGAGGCGTCAGCCGATGCCTCCCACATTCTGTTAATTCAAAACTCCATCACCGTCACATTTTTCGCTTTTCCTGCATGCCGGTTTTCGCCACCGTGACACCGATGATCTTGTGATGTTCATCACGAGAATTGGTTGGGGCGAATACATCCACAATAACTATGTGAAATAGATCACGCCTGCCTTCTTCCTTTCCACTTCGAAGTGGAAAACAACTCGCTACAAACTCTTTGCCCCCGGCATTAGTGTTATCCCCAGAGACATCAACGGGGTAATTCAAGTGAATAACGGAGCGGTAACACACGTCCCAGAGGAGCAGGCCACGCTAACCGAACAGCTGGCCGACAAGATGCTGCAGCAGGTTTTCGCACTATTAAGCCGCCGCAACATCGTCCCCAACGACGTTCAGGAGCAAATGCTGACTTCCCACGTTCGGGCGATGGCCCATCGGTCAATCAGCGGCGAGCCGCTGCCGGAAGTGGATGCCAGTCTGTTCGAAGAGATCTCAGAAGATTCAATGATGCTGGCCCGCGAAGTGGTCGCGCAGTTCGGCAATCTGCCAGATGAAGAAGCCTGGCTGCTGTCCGTCCACTTCGAAGTCGCGAAAGATAACCTGTAAGGAGCACACAAATGGAACAAATCACCGTTGTTATTGGCGATCGCCTGGGTAAAGGACAAAAAGTTGCCGCAGGTGCGGAAAAAGCCGGCGCTCGCGCCGTGGTCGTGCCGGGCGTTGCCGCGGATATGAAGCTGGGCGACATGATGAAGGCGGAAAACGCCACCTTCGGTATCTCTTTCTGCGGCAGCGGCGGCGCAGGGGCTATCACCGCGCAGAATAAGCACGGCTACAAGGCGAAATATGGCATGCGTTCCGTTGATGAAGGCGTCACCGCGATCAACGAAGGCTACAACGTACTGGGCTTCGGCTTTATGGATAAAGAAGAGCTGGGTGAACGCCTGGTTGAGGCCTGGAAGAAGAAGTACGGCGCGTGAGCATGAAAGAGCAATTCACCACCACGGTGAGCGTAACCGGCAAAGGCGAGAGCAAAACGCGCGCTTTTGCCGATGCCCTGAACCATGTCCAGGCGGCGGTGATGAAAACGTCGCCGCACATCTTACTGCGTATTGAACCACAGGACGTGGAGGTTGTTCATGCGCGTGAAGCGGTACGGAAAGAGGCCTTTTTATTCTTCTTTTTGCGCCGTGAGCGACGAACCTACAGCGTGGAGCTGAAGGTCACCGTCACCGTGACCGCCATTAATCTCGATAAAGTGGATTTCGTCACGCAAACCTGATTTTCACCAAAGGGTCAGACTATGTTCCTGATAATTTTAATAAAATCGCTCATCATCGGCGGCCTGGTTGGCGTCGGCGTAGGCGCCGGAGCGGCACGCATGTTTCATGCGCCCACCACGCAGGGGATGGGGGCGTTTCGTACCTTGGGCGAGCTGAATTCATGTGAAGGCGATCCGGCTTCCCACTTCTCATTTGGCCTGGGCTTCTTCTTCAACGCCTGGGCCTCTTCCGTCGCGGCAGGCTCCTTCACTCAGGACGTTGACCACCGCATTATCCCCAACTGGGGGGCGGCAGCGCTGATGATTAAAAACCGCAACGTCGGCGAGACGCTGCACGATCCGAAAAAGATGGCCATCGCCTGCGGCATTATCGGCATGATCGTGGTCGCTTTCCTCAACCTCACCGCCTCTTCTGTACCGGAAGCGCTGCAGGTGACGGCGGTAAAAGTGCTGGTTCCGGCGGCAAACCTGCTGGTGAATACGGTGATGCCGGTCATCTTCTGGCTGGCGGCGATTGATGCCGGTAAAAAATCGGGCTTCTGGGCGACGATTTTCGGCGGCGCGGCGCAGCTGATTATGGGTAACGCCGTTCCGGGCCTGGTGCTGGGCATCCTGATCGGGAAAGGCGTTGAAGAGAGCGGCTGGCACCGCGTCACCAAGGTGATGATGGTGGCGATCGTCGCGCTGTTCGTTCTGAGCGGCTTCTTCCGCGGTTTCGACATGAAGATGATTGAATCCTTCCATCTGACCGTGCCGAACTGGCTGGAACTGATCCACAACTCGCTCAGCGGTAAATAACAGGAGCCTCTCATGGAACAAAATAAAGGTTTTTGGTATGCCGACTGGTCGTTCCCGATCTTTGTTGGCCTGCTCTCCGCCGGCGTCTTTGCCGGGACGCATATGTACTACCTCTACGGCATCGGCGCGTTTAACGAAGTCGCCTTCGTGGCGATGCTGAAAGCGGGAATTGATACCGGAGCCTACGGCGCGGTAGCGGCGTTCGGCGCCAGCTTCCTGTTCGCGCGTATTATCGAAGGCTCGCTGGTGGGGATTCTGGATATCGGCGGGGCGATTCAGACCGGCGTCGGCTTAGGCGTTCCGGCGCTGCTGCTCGGCGCGGGCTTTGTTTTCCCGGTCGCCAACTTTGCCGCCTCGCTGGTCACCGGCCTGGTGCTGGGCCTCGCGATTGGCTACATCATCATCCTGGCGCGTAAATTCACCATCAACCAGAGCGATTCCACCTACGGTGCGGACGTCATGATGGGGGCCGGTAACGCCTCAGGCCGTTTCCTCGGACCGTTGATTATCCTCAGCGCCATGACCGCTTCTATTCCTATCGGCATCGGTTCCCTGGCGGGCGCGCTGCTGTTCTACATCTGGCAGAAGCCTATCACCGGCGGCGCGATCCTTGGCGCCATGCTTCTTGGGTCAATCTTCCCGGTGGCGATTAGTTAAGTCCTGCGGGCGCCTCGGCGCCCGCGTTAACAGGAGAGAGATATGTTTGATTTACTCCTGCGCCGTGCGCGCCTCGTCGACGATACCCTGACCGATATCGCCATCCGGGACGGTAAAATCGCGGCGCTTGGCGTGATTAGCGCGCCTGCGCGCAAAACCCTTGAGCTGGACGGTCGCTATTACGTCAGCGCAGGCTGGATTGACTCTCACGTTCACTGCTATCCGAACTCGCCGATTTACCATGATGAGCCGGACAGCGTGGGGGTTGCTACCGGCGTGACCACCGTGATTGACGCGGGCAGCACCGGCGCGGACGACGTGGATGATTTCTACCAGCTGACCCGCAAAGCCGCGACCGAAGTTTACGCCCTGCTTAACATCTCCCGCGTCGGGCTGATTGCCCAGAATGAACTGGCCAATATGGCGAATATCGACGCGGAGGCGGTGATGCAGGCGGTCAATCGCTACCCGAACTTTATCGTCGGCCTGAAGGCGCGGATGAGCAGCAGCGTGGTGGGGGAAAACGGCATTACGCCGCTGGCGCGCGCAAAGGCGATTCAGCAGGAAAACGGCGGCCTGCCGCTGATGGTGCATATCGGCAACAATCCGCCCGACCTGGATGAGATCGCCGACCTGCTCACCTCCGGCGACATCATTACCCACTGCTACAACGGTAAACCCAATCGTATCCTGACGCCGTCCGGCGAGCTGAAAAGCTCGATTTCCCGCGCGCTACAGCGCGGCGTGCGCCTTGATATCGGCCACGGCACCGCCAGCTTCAGCTTCGAGGTGGCGCGGCGGGCGATTGCTATGGGCATTCTGCCGCACACCATCAGCTCCGATATTTACTGCCGCAACCGTATCGACGGCCCGGTGCGCTCGCTGGCGCTGGTGATGTCGAAATTCCTCGCCATTGGCATGTCGCTGCCGCAGGTCATTGACTGCGTGACCGCTAACGCCGCTGAAGGCCTGCGTCTTAGCCACAAAGGGCGGCTGGAAGTGGGTTACGACGCCGACCTGACGCTGTTTACCCTCGCGCAGACGCCAACGGTGCTGGTGGATGCGGAAAAAGAGAGCCTTCAGACCGACAAGATTCTGCTGCCGCTTGCCGCCGTTCGCGCGGGCAAGGGCTATCTGACCGAACAAGGGAGCGCGGAAAATGCCTTCGATTTTTGAGAAATATGATTTAAAACAGGTGATTAATACCTCCGGTCGTATGACCATTCTCGGCGTCTCCACGCCGCGGCCGGAAGTGGTGGATGCCGCGATGGCGGGGATGAACCAGTACTTCGAGATGAAAGATCTGGTCAATAAAACCGGCGCGTATATTGCGAAGCTGCTGGACGTGGAAGGGGCGACCGTCGTCTCCTGCGCCTCGGCGGGCATCGCCCAGTCGGTGGCGGCGGTGCTGGTAAAAGACAGCGACTGGCTGCTGGAAAACCTGCACGTGACGCCGATTGAAAACAACGAAATCGTGCTGCCTAAGGGTCATAACGTCAATTTTGGCGCGCCGGTGGGCACCATGGTGGCGCTGGGCGGCGGTAGGCTGGTGGAAGCGGGCTACGCCAATGAATGTTCCGCCGGGCAGCTGGCGGCGGCCATTACCCCGCGCACCGCGGCCATTCTGTATATCAAATCCCACCACTGCGTGCAGAAAAGCATGCTCAACGTGGCGCAGGCGGCAGCGGTGGCGCAGAGCCATAATCTGCCGCTGATTGTCGACGCGGCGGCGGAGGAAGACCTCCAGGCCTACTATCGCGCCGGCGCGGATCTGGTGATTTATAGCGGCGCGAAGGCGATCGAAGGGCCGACCAGCGGGCTGGTGATTGGCAAAACCCAATACGTTGAGTGGGTTAAACGTCAGTCGAACGGCATTGGCCGGGCGATGAAGGTGGGCAAAGAGGGGATCCTCGGCCTGACCTGCGCCATTGAGCACTATCTGACGGCGCGCAAAGAGAGCGGTGAAGAGATGGTGGCGAAGATGACGCCGTTTATTCAGCAGCTCAATACGCTCGATGGCGTCACCGCGCGCGTGGTCTGGGACAGCGCCGGCCGCGATATCGCGCGGGCGGAGATCAAGTTTGATGAAGCGGTGACCGGCGTCGATACCGGCGATCTGGTCAATGCGCTGAAGCAGGGCGAATACGCCATCTACTTCCGTGGCTATAAAGCAAATGAAGGCATTATTGAAGCCGATGTCCGCAGCGTGAACGCGCAGCAGCTGGAGATTGTCTCCCGTCGCATCGCAGAAGTTTTGAACAAGGAGAAAAACGCATGAAACTGACCCCTAATTTTTATCGTGACCGCGTCTGCCTGAACGTGCTGGCGGGGAGCAAAGAGAACGCCAGCGAGATTTATGAGGCGGCGGAAGGTCATGTACTGGTGGGCGTGCTCTCCAAAAATTACCCGGACGTCGCCAGCGCGGTTGCCGATATGCGTGAATACGCGCAGCGGATTGATAACGCGCTCTCCGTGGGACTGGGCGCGGGCGACCCGAACCAGTCGGCGATGGTCAGCGAAATTTCGCGTCAGGTGCAGCCGCAGCACGTCAATCAGGTATTTACCGGCGTGGCGACCAGCCGCGCGCTGCTGGGGCAGAACGAAACCGTGGTTAACGGCCTGGTGTCGCCAACCGGTACGCCGGGAATGGTGAAGATCTCCACCGGCCCGCTCAGCAGCGGCGCGCCGGACGGCATCGTACCGCTGGAAACGGCGATTGCGCTGCTGAAAGATATGGGCGGCAGTTCGATTAAATATTTCCCGATGGGCGGGCTGAAGCATCGCGACGAGTTTATTGCGGTGGCCGAGGCCTGCGCCCGTCATGATTTCTGGCTGGAGCCCACCGGCGGGATCGATCTGGAAAACTACGGCGAGATCCTGCAGATCGCGCTGGACGCAGGGGTAAGTAAAATTATCCCGCATATCTACAGTTCGATTATTGATAAAGCCAGCGGTCACACCCGCCCGGCGGACGTGCGTCAGCTGCTTTCGATCACCAAACAGTTAGTAAAATAGCGCCGATTATCCCTCACCCGGCCCTCTCCCCAACGGGGAGAGGGTTAGGGCGAAGGGAAACCGCCACCGAACCATCAAGGAGTCACCATGCCAACCGCTCGTCACCTGCTTGTTGCTTCACTCTCTCTGCTCGCCGCCGGCGCCGCTGCGCAAACCCAGTACGCCTGGGTCGGCACCTACAACCCCAATGGCGAAGGGCTATATCGCTTTACCGTCGATAGCCAGACCGGGGCGCTGCGCGATAAAACGCTGGTCGGGACGCTGCCTGACCTGGCCCAGCTTACCGTCTCGGCGGATGGCAAAACCCTGTACGGCGCCAGCGAAGTGGAAAAGGGAGTGGTGCAGGCGTGGCGCATCGGCAGCAACGGTGAACTGAGCGAGCTGAATCAGGTCGCTTCCGGCGGCGCCGGGCCGGTTTATCTCTCCCTGACCCCCGATGGACGTCATCTGCTGGTGGCAAACTACGTCAGCGGCAGTATCGCCGTGCTGCCGGTGAAAGAAGATGGTAACCTGGGCGAGGCGGTGGATGTGCGTCAGGATCAAGGATCTGCGGGCGCGGAACGCCCGGCGGCAGCCGTCGAAGGCAGTTTTGCCATTAGCGATCATAACGGCCCCCACGCCCATATGATCGCCGCCGATCCCAGCGGTAAATTCGTTTACTCCACCGATCTCGGCCTGGACCGGATCTATCAGTACCGGCTGGATAGCGCCACAGGGAAGCTGACGCCGAACGATCCGCCGTTTATCGCGGCCTCATCTCCCGGCGCCGGACCGCGCCACTTTGTGTTTACGCCGCAGGGTGACGGACTATGGTTGATTAACGAAGAGGCGTCGACGCTCACTTTTTATCATCTCGATAAGCAAAGCGGCCTGCTGCGCGAGGGGAAAACGGTCTCGGCGCTGCCTGCAGAGTATAAGGGCACCAGCTTTGCCGCCGGCCTGGTCCTGAGCCGCGACGGCAAGCAGCTGTACGTCGCCAACCGACTGCATAACAGTATCGCCCACTTTACGGTGCTGGCTGACGGCAGCCTGAGCCACCAGGACGATATCTGGACCCGCGGCGACTATCCGCGCACGCTGACGCTGGACAGTCAGGGGCAGTGGCTGTACGTCATGAACCAGCGTAGCGACAACATCACCCGCTTTCGCGTCGCGCCGAAGGATGGCAGGCTGACGTTCTCTCCGGACTACACCCCGGTTGGCAGCCCGTCGCAGATGGTGATATCCGCTCAACCCTGAGCCGTAAGAAAAAGGAACTGACATGCGATTTCCCCATCAACGTTTAGCGCAGCTGTTTACTCTGTTGCAAAACGAAACGCTGCCGCAGGAGGAGCTGGCGCAGCGGCTGTCGGTTTCTACTCGCACGGTACGCGCGGACATCACCGCGCTGAACGCGCTGCTGCTGCACTACGGCGCGCAGTTTATCCTCAGCCGCGGCAGCGGCTATCAGCTGGTGATTCACGATCCGACGCGCTATCAGACGCTGGAAGAGAGCGCGCCGAAAGCGCAGCATATCCCGCGAACCGCGGCGGATCGCATCCACTTTTTGCTGGTGCGCTTTTTAACTTCCGCGTTTTCTATCAAGCTGGAGGATCTGGCCGATACGTGGTTCGTCAGCCGCGCCACCTTACAGGGCGATATGGTTGACGTACGCGAGCGTTTTCAGCGTTATCAGCTCACCCTCGAGACCCGGCCGCGCCACGGCATGAAGCTGTTCGGCAGCGAGGTCTCCATTCGCGCCTGCCTGACCGATCTGCTGTGGGAGCTGAGCCAGCAGGGGCCGCTTAACCCGCTTATTGGCGAAGAGGCGTTTGACGCCAGCGTACCGACGCTGCTGGCCGGCGTGCTGCAGGAGACGTTAACCCGCCATCACGTGCGGCTGACGGACGCCGGGGAGCGCTTTATCTGCCTGTACGGCGCGGTTGCCGTGCGCCGCGTGAGCGAAGGGTATCCGCTGGCGGATTTTAGCGCCGAGGATGTGGCGCAAAACGTACGCGACGCCGCACGCGAGCTGGCAAACACGATGCAGCAGCTGGCGGGCAAACTGCTTGCTCCGGCGGAAGAAGAGTGGCTGTGCGTCCACCTTGCCGCCCGCCAGGTGCAGGACGTCGATCCGGGCACCATCAGCGCCGACGACGATGAAGCGCTGGTGAACTACATCCTGCGCTATATCAATCAGCAATATAACTACAATCTGCTGGACGATGCCCAGCTGCATGCGGATTTACTGACCCATATTAAGACCATGATCACCCGCGTGCGCTACCAGATAATGATCCCCAACCCGCTTCTGGAAAATATCAAACAGCACTACCCCATGGCGTGGGACATGACCCTGGCGGCGGTATCGAGCTGGGGGAAATATACTCCCTACGCCATCAGCGAAAACGAGATCGGCTTTCTGGTGCTGCATATCGGCGTCGGGCTGGAGCGCCATTACAATATCGGCTATCAGCGTCAGCCGCAGGTGCTGCTGGTCTGCGATACCAGCAACGCGATGGTGCGGATGATTGAAGCCATCCTGCAGCGTAAGTATCCGCAGCTGGAAATTGCCGCCACCCTTTCGCAACGCGAATATGAACAGCGGGAAGAGATCGCGGAAGATTTTGTTATTTCCACCGTGCGCATCAGCGAGAAAGAGAAGCCGGTGGTCACCATTGCGCCGTTTCCTACCGACTACCAGCTCGACCAAATCGGCAAGCTGGTGCTGGTGGACCGCACGCGTCCCTGGATGCTGAATAAATATTTTGATGAGGCCCACTTCCAGGTGATAGATACCCCGATGGATCAGCAGGCGCTGTTTGCCACGCTGTGCCAGCAGCTGCAGCAGGAGGGGTTTGTCGGAGCGGAGTTTCATGGGTCGGTGGTGGAGCGTGAGGCTATCGTCAGCACCATGCTCGGCGACGGGATCGCGCTGCCTCACGCCCTCGGCCTGCTGGCGAAAAAGACCGTGGTCTATACGGTCATCGCCCCGCACGGTATCGCCTGGGGCGATGAAACCGCGCATATCATCTTCCTGCTCGCCATCAGTAAAAGCGAGTATGAAGAGGCAATGGCCATCTACGATATTTTCGTCACATTCCTGCGCGAACGGGCAATGGCCCGCCTTGCCGCCACCCGCAGTTTTGCTGAGTTTAAAACGGTGGCCATGGAGTGCGTCAGCCGGTTTTGATTTTTACCGTACGGCCCTTCGCCACGTTTTATGCATCTGTCACCGTTCACAAAATCATGCCACGACCGTCGTCACCTGTCCCGGAAAACTAATTTGAATTACCCCGCCCCATATGCAGATTAACTTCGACTGGGCGGTGAGGGCGGGCATATTTCCCACCAGCACCGTTGGCGAACCCGGCGCCCACGGCGCGGGCGTTGTCGGAATACAGGGCATCGGCGTCAGCACACCGAGCGCCGCGGCGGTGGCGGCGGCAACCGTCGGATTGGCAATACTGCTGCACATCCCGAACGGCATAATATTCACAAACGGTTTGTTATCCATAATATTCGCCATCGGCATGTTGCTGACGAGGGTGCGGCTTGTGGGCAGTATGTTCAGCGTGCCAGGCGCGATGCCAAATGAACACTGCAATAATGCGCCGGTACAAACTCCGGGACAGCTCATGGTAATACCCCCAGTTGCCGCCATAGTCGGCGGACGATGACTCGCGGAATAAACTGATGCGCCTTTATAACCTTAAGTGCCCGTTTATTAGTTTGAACAGATACTACATAACCAAAGTAATAAATAAAGCAGATGCGTTTTTTGATTCACATCACTATTTATAATTTAACCTGTTAAAGCGTTAATATCAGCGAGAGGTTTTCATCGATGTATATTTTGATTGGTTGCTTTACATCTAATTGATTTTGATTAATTACTTGTTTTTAATTTGATTTTTATCAATTTTCACTCGGTGATTGGCAGCGAATAATTTGATTGATATTTATTTGTGGTTGTGTCTTTTATATTGCTTATGGTCGCCGTAAAAATACCATTTGGATAGTATGGCGATATAAGTAGCGCTACGAATATTCTCGTAATAAGAAAGGATGAATATAGGCGAAGACGCTTAGCATTAAAGTTATTGTATTAGTTCAATGTGCGTAAAAATAACGGGAATGTGAAAAAAAACGGTGCGATTCGGCTGATGGCGGAATTGCCGCTACCGGTTGCCGTCTGATTGATAAGGAGTAACCCATGGATGTGATTTTTTTAAAGCTCGACAATATCGAAGGTGAAAGTCAGGCCAAAGGATTTGAAAAACAGCTTGAGATCATGACCTTCAGCCATAACGTGGCGATGCCGGTCACCAACGACGTCAGTAATAATGAACGCACCTCAGGGCGGGCGCATGTCGGTGAAATGTCGTTGACCAAGTTTGTCGATCTCGCGACGCCAAAGCTCAATGAGTACTGCTGTAGCGGGAAAATGATTAAAGAAGCTGTGCTGACGTTGTGCCGTAATGATAACGGTAAAATGCTGCCATTCATCATATATACCCTGACGAATGTCGTTATCTCACATCTGAGCGTTAGCGGCGGTTCCGGCGGCAAGCCGGTCGAAACAATGTCGCTGAACTTTACCAAAATTAAATGGGAAATCAGCGCTCAGAAATCGGATAGTCAGAAAGAAGGCAACGTCTCTTCCGTTTGGGATATGGCGACGAATAAAAAAGGTAGCTGAGGGTGGAAGCTTCGCACCGCCTGCCTTTCCGGTAAATTATACCGCTATAAAATCAAGCTACGTAGCGCCGGGTATCAGGTCGAGGATGAGTAGGTTATCGTTCCTGCGATCGCCATAGGTCGGTGCGATGGTGATGATGTTTATCATCAGGCTGACCGGCGTTAGCGCTGCTGCTGAAAAGGAGTTTCCTATGCCCGAAACCACCATAATAAAACTCATCGCTCCAACCTTAAACGGCCTCACCGCCGCGACCGCGCGCACCGAATCGCAACTTAACGGCCTGACCACCGCGACCATCGCCGCTACCGCCTCTGCGCCGTTAACCCTTAATACCACGCTGGCGGCCCATCTTACCGCCGCCATAAACAGCGCTGACTACGACGGGCTGATCGCCGAAGCGCGCCTGCTTCCGGCAAACGGCAACGCTGTCCGCTATCAGTTTGTGCTGCGCCCGTGGCTGTGGTGGCTGACGCTCGGCAACAACAACCGCGTTTTCCAGAACCTCAGCGCGCAGGAGATCGTCGCGAAAGTGTTTAAGGATGCCGGATTTAGCGACTACACATTCCAGCTCAAAACCCAACCCCAAAAACGCGAATACTGCCTGCAATATAACGAAAGCGACTTCAATTTTGTCTCACGGCTGCTGGAGCAGGAGGGGATCTTCTGGTTCTTCACCCATAAAGAAGGCAAGCACACGCTGGTGCTGGCGGATGATAATAGCGCCTTCCCGGCCATTTCTGGCGGCAAAAAGGTGAAGTATCAGGCAATATCAAGCGGCGCCCGGGAAACCGGGATAATTCGCCAGGTAGAGCTGCGTTTACAGGCCATCGCGCAGGGGGCGCACCCCGGCAATGATCAATCTGAGCAGCCGAAACAGCTTATCGCCGAAAGCGACTGCGCAGCGCTGATGGCAGGGCACTGGTTTACCCTTGCCGATCATGACGACAAAGCATTAAATATCGACTGGCTCATCACCGCCGTCAGCCATGAATATGACGGTGAACGCTATCGCAACCGCTTTACCGCTATCCCGAAAGCCACGCCGTATCAACCACGGTACGCCACGCCAAAGCCGTTTATGCCTACGCAAACCGCAACGGTGGTTGGCAAAAACGGAGAAGAAAACTGGACCGACAAGCTCGGACGGGTAAAGGTGCAGTTTCCGTGGGATCGGGAAGGCAAAAACGATGAGACCAGCTCCTGCTGGCTGCGGGTTGCTACCGCCTGGAGCGGCAACGGTTTTGGCGCGCAGTTTATCCCGCGTATCGGCCAGGAAGTGGTGGTGAGCTTTATCGACGGCGACCCGGATAAGCCGCTCATTACCGGCTGTGTGTACAACGGCGCGAATGCTCTGCCGTATGCGCTACCGGCGAATCAAACCCAGTCCGGTATTAAAACCCGCAGCGAAAAAGGCTTCAACGAACTGCGCTTCGATGACAAAAAAGATGCCGAGCTGCTGGCGATGCAGGCGCAAAAGGACTTCCAGCTCAACATACTGAACGACAGTCACACCAGGATTAGCCACGATGAAATTCACAGCGTCAAAAACGATCGTACCCGCACCATCGAAGAGGGCAACGAAACCGTCACCCTGAAAAAGGGCAGTCGCACGGTGAAAATCGACAAGGGCAGCGACATGCTGGAGGTGAAAGAGAAACGCAGCGTAACGGTGAAGGGCGATCAGGAACACGCCATCGACGGTAATGAGACGCATAAGGTAAAAGGCAACTACACGCTCAATGTTGACGGTAATCTGACGATTAAGGTCAGCGGCACGCTCACCCTGGAGAGCGGCAAAACCCTGGACATAAAGAGTGGGGCGGGTCTTAACGCCAGCGCGTCAGGCAGCATGAAGCTGGATGCCGCCAGCATCGCCAGTGAAGCCAAATCCTCACTGACCCAGAAAGCGGCAACCATCAGCCAGGAAGCTAAGGCTACTCTGACCAGCAAAGCCAGTGCCACCCAGACCGTTGACGGCGGCGGGATGCTGGTGATTAAAGGTGGTCTGGTGAAAATTAACTGATGAACGCCATGCTGGTATTAACGCAAATGATGTACAACCTGGTTGCTGCTGCCGCGCCAGATTAGCGCCGGGTCTTTTAAGTCCTGCACAAATTTGCCATCAACCAGCACGTTGATGAGATCCACCACCTGCATCTGCGCGGCGTTAAGTTCGTCCAGCTTGTAGCCGGTCCACACCCAGATATCTTTGCCGGGGCACTCGGCGCGAACGCGCTGCACCAGCTTAAGGATCTCCGGGACGTTCTGCGGGTGCAGCGGGTCGCCGCCGGAAAGCGTGATCCCCTGGCGCTTAACGCGGGTATCGTTGAGGTCAGCAATAATGCGGTCGGCCATCTCGGCGGTGAACGGCATGCCGGAGTTTAGCCGCCAGGTGCTTTTGTTGTAGCAGCCGGGGCACTCGTGAACGCAGCCGGAAACGAACAGGGTGCAGCGAGTGCCCGGACCGTTAACGATATCTACCGGGTAATATTGATGGTAATTCATTTTTCGCTTCTCAATTAACGCCATAGCCGCGTTGGCTGCGCTCGCTCACCCCAGTCACGTACTTAATGTACGCTCCCGGGGATTCCCTCGTTTGCCGCCTTGCTCTGACGCGAATTGCTTTGCGAAAACGGAGGGGCTTTGCATTTGTAAAGGGAACGGCTCCCGGCGTCGCTGCGCTCGGCCGGGCTACGAAAAGCCGCATACGCGGTTGTAGCCCGGATAAGGCGCTTTGCGCCGCGATCCGGGAACGGCTCCTTAGTGGCCAAACGGCTACGGGGCCGGTCCCCTCTCCCGGCAGGGGAGAGGATTAGGGGAGGGGCTAAACCACACGGAATTAACCGATCTGCCCGTTGCCCAGGTGCTTAACCCGGCGCTTCACTTCTTCCTGCTTGCCGGCGTTGAACGGACGGGCGTCCGGGCTCCCGAGATATCCGCACACGCGGCGGGTTACCGACACGCGGGAGGCATCGTGGTTGCCGCATTTCGGGCAGGTGAAGCCTTTGCTGGTGCATTCGAACTCACCGGTAAAGCCGCACTCGTAGCATTCGTCGATCGGCGTATTGGTTCCGTAATAGGGCACGTGCTGATAGCTGTAATCCCACACGTCTTCCAGCGCTCTCAGGTTGTGCTGAATATTCGGGTACTCGCCGTAGCAAATAAAGCCTCCGTTAGCCAGCGGCGGGTAAGGCGCTTCAAAATCGATTTTATCGTACGGGTTTACCTTCTTCTCTACGTCAAGGTGGAAGCTGTTGGTGTAATACCCTTTATCGGTTACGCCTTCGATCACGCCGAACTCAGCGGTATCCAGACGGCAGAAGCGGTCGCAGAGGTTTTCGCTCGGCGTGCTGTACAGGCTAAAGCCGTAGCCCGTCTCGTCTTTCCACTGGTCTACCGCTTCGCGCAGGCGCTGAACGATGGCGACGCCTTTCTCACGCAGCGCTGCGCTATCGTACATATGCTTGTTGCCGAACAGCGCGTTGATGGTTTCATGAATGCCGATATAGCCCAGCGAAATCGACGCGCGGCCGTTTTTGAAAATCTCAGAGACATCGTCGTCCGCTTTCAGACGCACGCCGCAGGCGCCTTCCATATACAGAATCGGCGCCACGCGAGCCTTCACCCCTTCCAGGCGGGCGATGCGGGTCATCAGCGCTTTACGCGCCAGCTGCAGGCGTTCGTCGAGAAGTTTCCAGAACTCAGTCTCGTCGCCACGGGCTTCCAGCGCGATGCGCGGCAGGTTGAGGCTGATAACGCCGAGGTTGTTGCGGCCATCGTGCACCTGTTCGCCGTCCTCGTTTTCCCACACGCCGAGGAAGCTGCGGCAGCCCATCGGGGTTTTGAACGAGCCGGTCACCTTCACGACCTGATCGTAGTTAAGAATATCCGGATACATGCGCTTGCTCGCGCACTCCAGCGCCAGCTGTTTAATGTCGTAGTTCGCATCGCCGAACTTGTGGTTCAGGCCGTCGCGAATGGCGAAGACCAGCTTCGGGAATACCGCCGTTTTACGGTTTTTACCGAGCCCCGCAATGCGGTTGCGCAGAATGGACTGCTGAATCAGACGCGATTCCCAGCTGGTGCCGAGGCCGAAACCGAAGGTCACGAACGGCGTTTGACCGTTGGCGGTATGCAGGGTGTTCACTTCATATTCCAGCGACTGGAAGGCGTCGTAGCACTCTTTCTCGGTGCGGGAACGGGCGTAGCCTTCGGCGTCGGGGATGTGCCACTCTTCGGCAATTTTACGGTGCTTATTGAAGCTTTCGGTAACAAACGGCGCCAGCACTTCGTCGATGCGGTTGATGGTCGTACCGCCATAAATATGGCTGGCGACCTGAGCGATAATCTGCGCCGTTACCGCGGTAGCGGTAGAGATCGACTTCGGCGGCTCAATCTCGGCGTTGCCCATTTTAAATCCCTGGGTCAGCATGCCTTTAAGATCGATCAGCATACAGTTGAACATCGGGAAGAACGGGGAGTAGTCGAGATCGTGATAGTGGATCACGCCGCGCTCGTGGGCCATGACCACGTCATGCGGCAGCAGGTGCTGGCGCGCGTAGTGCTTGGCGACGATGCCCGCCAGCAGATCGCGCTGGGTAGGGATGACTTTACTGTCTTTGTTGGCGTTCTCGTTGAGTAACGCCGAGTTGGTCTGCTCAACCAGGCCGCGAATTTCCTGGTTCAGACGACCGCGCTTTTCACGTTGGCTATCGCGGTCGTGGCGATATTCAATGTAGGCGCGCGCCAGCTGCTTGTAGGGACCGGACATCAGCTGGTTCTCAACGGCGGTCTGGATCTCGCTGATATCCACCTGGGCGCGGCCCTGCATTTGCTGGCTAACGACTTCTGCGACGGTGGCGCAATAGTCTGCGTCATCGACTCCCGCTGCTTTAGCTGCACGTAGAATTGCTTCATTAATGCGCTCTGACTTGAACGGCACTTTACAGCCATCGCGTTTCATCACATGCGGTGTCATGATCACTCCATAATTTTTTACAGAACAGGTTATCCACAGAGGCGGAAGGTCAACCGAAGTCCCGGGGCGCTGTAGCTGCCGCCGTTTCCCTCCGATCCTGGCCCTTTTTATCCACATCCCATCACCGCCTGAGTACGATGGGAGTGGTGATATAATAGACTATTAATACAATATGTGGGGCCGGAATGCATTTTAAGTTCTATATGTAGTGCTTTGCATCAAAGATGTTTGCAATTTTATTGATGCAGAACAAAGTAAAAAGAGGAGAGCAGGAATGATGGGCGCTTGCGCTTAATGTAAATTTATCCGCTTATAAAATAAGCAAAAATGGGGCCTGAACGCAGGAAATTCAGGCCCGAAAGGAATAACGTCAGGCGAGCAGCGCGTCGTTAAGCAGGTCAACCAGCAGCAGCAGGGCGTAACGCGCGGCCTGAGCATTCTCAGGCAGGGGCAGCAGCGCGGAGGCCATATTGCTCAACGCGTGGTTGGCGGGGGTGAGGGCGAAAATTGTCGCTTCCTGTACCCGGGCCAGCAGGGTCGCGCCCTGCAAAATCGCGTCGGCCTCGCCGGTTGCCAGCACCAGCAGGAGATGATCGTCGCTGAGGGTACTGGCGATCATCCGCATCAGGGCGCTGTCCTGGCAGAGATTCATCACGATCCCGATGGAGAGCAGCTGGTGCTGAAGCAGCGTCGCCAGCGCGATGTCCTGTGCGCCGAGGGCGAAACAGTGTACGGCGCGGGCATTTTGCAGGCGCGTGCGCAGCTTTTGCAGCGTTGATTCGGGCGTGCTCACCAGCTGCTGCTCAAGATGTGTGCTAATCAGGCTTAATTTGTCGCGCCACGCGGCGGGCAGCGCGGCGCTCTCCTCGTTAAGCCAGCTGGTACGACGTTCGCAAGCCTGCGCCAGCTGCTTTCGCAAATCACGAATATCCTCGCAGCCGACGGAGCGGGCAAAGCGGGTAATTGTGGCTGCGCTCACGCCAGCGCGCACCGCCAGTTCATCAATCGAAGCGCTGGCGGTAAAACTTAAATTCTGCAGAATAAATGCCGCGACTCTTGATTCCTGAGCGCTAAAGCGAGTCATGCCTTCCTGTAACTGTCCTACGATATCCATGCTTTCAGCCTCTTTCTCCGCCACCGCCTGATTGAAAATATTTTTCAATTAATGAGGGCTTTTTATACCACGCAACCACGCACAATGCCTGAGATTATTGCCAATTTCTCTTTTATGCCGGAGTAAAGAGGTGAAAAATAACGCTCCGATCACGTACGTGAAAAAAATTTTCATATAGCCTTCACCCATACCGGCACCTCGTCTTATAGTCGATGGTGTCTGTTTAGCGCTCGCTTACGCCAAATCCATTGGGAGGAATTATGCCACGTATCGTCCTGTGCTGCGCCGCCGGAATGTCCACCAGCATGCTGGTTAACAAAATGAAGGCCGAGGCGCAGCAGCGCGCGCTGGGGCTGGAGATTTACGCCGTACCCGTCGCCGAGTTTGAGCGCGAGTTGCCCAATGCCGACGTGATCTTACTGGGGCCTCAGGTGAAGTATGAAGCGGCCCGATTGACGGAGCTTGCTGCACCGCACGGGAAAGCCGTGGCGGTGATCGACATGGCGGATTACGGCATGATGCGCGGGGCCGCCGTCCTCGATAAAGCGCTCGCTCTGCTGAACTCCTAACCCTTTCCCATCAACGCGTTCATTTCGCAACGCCGCTGCGGCCTTGCGCGGGGATCTGTACGCCAAAAATGAGGCCACTATGCAAACATTGAAAATTGCCGTCATCGGCGGCGGCAGCAGCTATACGCCGGAACTTATCGAAGGCATTATCCTTCGCCATCAGCAGATTCCGGTCACGGAACTGGCGCTGGTGGATGTCGAAGCCGGGCGCGAGAAAGTGGCGATTATCGCCGCGCTGACCCAGCGTATGCTAAAGCGCCATGGCCTTGTACAGGTGAAGGTCAGCGTGCATTTCGGCCTCGATGAGGCCATTCGCGGCGCTCAATTCGTGCTGACCCAGCTGCGGGTTGGGCAGCTGGCGGCGCGGGCGGCGGATGAGCGGTTGGGGCTGAAGTACCATCTGCTGGGTCAGGAAACCACCGGCGTCGGCGGCTTTGCCAAAGCGCTGCGCACGATTCCGGTGATTTTACAGGTTGCCCGCAAGGTGGAAGCGCTGGCGCCCGACGCCTTTATCCTTAATTTTACCAATCCGGCAGGGATCGTGACGGAGGCGGTGAGCCGCTACAGCAGCGCGAAAATCATCGGCCTGTGCAACGTGCCCATCAATATGCAGCACATGATTGCCGGAATGCTGGACGCAAAAGAAGAGGAGGTCCGGCTGAGCTTCGCCGGGCTGAATCATATGGTCTGGGTACACAAGGTGATGCAGGGGCGGGAAGAGGTGACCAGTAAGGTCATCGACATGCTGTGTGACGGTCAATCGCTCTCGATGAACAATATTCAATCGCTGCCGTGGCCGGCGGAGTTTCTGCGGGCCCTGAAGGCCATCCCCTGTCCCTATCATCGCTATTTCTGGCTGACGCCGGCGATGCTGGCGGAAGAGATTGAGGCGGCCAAAACCAAAGGCACCCGCGCGGAACAGGTGATGAAGGTGGAACAGGAGCTGTTTGATATCTATGCCCGGCCCGAGCTGGATGAAAAGCCCGAACAGCTGAGCTTCCGCGGCGGGGCGTACTACTCCGAAGTGGCGGTGGAGCTGATTAACGCCATCTACAACAATCTTGGCAAAGAGATGGTCGTCAACACCCGCAATAACGGCGCGATTCACGGCTTCGATGATGATGCGGTGGTGGAAATTAACAGCATTATTGACGCGCAGGGCGCACGACCGCTGGCCTTTGGCGCGCTGCCGCCGATCATGAACGGTCTGACGCAACAGGTGAAAGCCTTCGAGCGCTTGACGATTGAGGCCGCGGTCCACGGCTGCCGGGATAGCGCGCTGCTGGCGCTGGTGAGTAACCCGCTGGTCGGGAATGTGACCGATGCCCGGGCGCTGCTTGATGAGGTGTTAACCATCAACCGCCCCTGGTTAACGCAGTTTAACTAAACTTTTCCGCCTTCGGGGATACCACTATGTCTCGTACTTCATTTATTGAACGCTATGTCATGCCCGCCGCGCTGAAAATCGGCGGTCAGAAGCATGTCCTGTCGGTACGCGACGGCATTATTCTCAATATGCCGTTTATGCTGATTGGCTCGTTTTTCCTGATATTCGCCTACCTGCCGATTCCCGGCTACGGTGAGATGATGACCAGCGTGTTTGGCGATGCCTGGCGCGATAAGATGCTGTACCCGGTCAAAGCGACCTATGACATCATGGCGCTGCTCTCCGCGTTCGGCATTACCTACCGGCTGGCGGAAAAATATCGCACCCTGGACCCGCTCAGCGCCGGGGCGATGTCGCTGGTGGCGTTTGTGATGACGATCCCCCAGGTGACGCTCTTTACGCCGGCAGACGGTTCGGCGGCGCAGCTTGTCAAAGGCGTGCTGCCGGTGGGGATGATTGGCAGCCAGGGGCTGTTTGTGGCGATTGTGATTTCGCTGCTTTCCACGGAGATCTACCGCCTGGTGGCCAGCCGTAATCTGGTGATCCGCATGCCGGAGGGCGTACCGCCCGCGGTGGCGAAATCTTTTCTCGCCCTGATCCCCGGCTTCTGCGTGCTGGCCGTGGTGCTGGCGCTGCGCCTGATCGTTGAAGCTTCGCCGTTCGGCGATATCAATAGCATGATTACCACCCTTATCGGTATTCCCATGTCGCACGTCGGCGGTTCGCTGCCGGGGATGATTATCTCGGTGATCCTGATTGGTATCCTGTGGACCCTGGGGCTGCACGGCGACACCATTGTGCTGGTGTTTATTCGCCCGGTCTGGCTGTCGAATATGTCGGAAAACCTGGAAGCGTTTCAGAATGGGCTGCCGATCCCGCATATCATCACCCAGCAGTTTTATGACCTGTGGATTGCGCCCGGCGGTACCGGAGCGCTGTTAGGGCTGGTGATTTTTATGCTGCTGCGCAGCCGTAGCCAGCAGATGAAACAGCTGGGGAAAATTGCCGCGCCGGGAGCGCTGTTCAATATCAGCGAGCCGATGGTATTCGGCATTCCGCTGGTGATGAACCCGTACTTCTTCCTGCCGTTTATTTTGACGCCGGTCCTGCTGGTGATTGTCTCGTATACCGCGATGGCCACCGGGCTGGTGATGAAGCCAGCGGGGATTGCGCTGCCGTTTACCACGCCTATTTTTATGAGCGGCTATCTGGCGACGGGAGGGCACATTTCCGGCGCGGTGCTGCAGGTGGTGAACCTGGCGATCTCGCTGGTGATCTACTATCCGTTCTTCCGGGCATGGGATCGCCTGAAGGCGAAAGAAGAGCAGGCGTCCGCGCAGCCGGAAGCCAGCGCGACGCTGTCTGCGGCCGATCGTATTTAAAGCATATTCCCGGAGGCGGCGCTTGACGCGCCTGTCCGGGCTACCGGCTCGCAGAAGATGGTGAACCTGTAGCCCGGGTAAGCGCAGCGCGACCCGGGACTCTCAGCGTAAGCCGTGGGTTACTCCTGCAGCCACCATACCGCTTCAAACGGACGCAGGGTCATATCGGCAGGGCGGTTCGCCGCCTCCGCGTAGTTGCTCATCAGCATCCGCCAGTCGCCGCTCATCGCTTCCGGCTGCCAGCGCTGGAATTCGCGGCTCAGGTTCGCCACGATCACCAGGGTTTGCCCCTGCCACTGACGGCGATAGCACCACAGCGACGGATGTTCCGGCAGCAGATCCTGATAGTCGCCCCAGGTCAGCACCGGCGTGCTCTTGCGCAGCGTAATCAGCTGCTGATAGGCATAAAACACCGATTCCGGGTCCGCCAGCGCCGCCTCGGCGTTAATCTCGCGATAGTTATCGCACAGCGCAATCCACGGCTCGCCGGCGGTGAATCCGCCGCCCTCACCGCTGTTCCACTGCATGGGCGTGCGGCTGTTATCGCGCGATTTGCTGGCCAGAATCGCCAACAGTTCATCCGCATCCCGGCCCTGCGCCGCGCGTTCGATAAACATGTTGTGGCTCTCAACGTCGCGATAATCGGTGATGCGCGTAAAGTGCGGGTTGGTCATGCCAATCTCTTCGCCCTGATAGATATAGGGCGTGCCCTGCATGCCGTGCAGCACCATCGCCAGCATTTTCGCCGCCGGGACGCGATACTCCCCCTCGTCGCCGAAGCGGGAGACGATGCGCGGCTGGTCGTGATTACACCAGAACAGCGCGTTCCACGCGCGATTGTGCATCCCCTGCTGCCAGTGCCTGAACAGAGATTTCAAGGCCACAAAATCCGGGCGCGCCAGCGTCCACTTCTCGCCGCCGGGGTAGTCCACCTTCAGATGGTGGAAGTTAAAGGTCATCGATAGCTCGCTGCCGTCGAGCGCCGCGTACTTCTGGCAATGCTCAAGCGTGGTGGAGGACATTTCGCCGACCGTCATCAGGTTGCGCGGGGTAAAGGCATCGCGGCTCATCTCCTGCAAAAATTCGTGCGCTCGCGGACCGTCGGTATAGAAGCGCCGGCCGTCGCCCGCGGTATCGGACGGGAAGGTCTGGTCTTTGGAGATCAAATTGACCACGTCGAGGCGCAGGCCGTCGACGCCGCGATCGGCCCAGAACTCGCAGACTTTTTTCAGCTCCGCGCGCACCGCCGGATTTTCCCAGTTCAGATCCGCCTGCTCGACGGCGAACAGATGCAGATAGTACTGCTCGCTTTCGGCGTGCCACTGCCAGGCGTTGCCGCCAAACTTAGATTGCCAGTTGTTCGGCGGCGTGGTCGGTTCGCCGTCGCGCCAGATATAGAACTGACGATACGGGCTCTCTTTGTTGAGCGCTTCGCGGAACCAGGCGTGCTCGGTCGACGTGTGGTTCAGCACCATATCCAGCACGATACGAATTCCTCGCGCCTTCACCTGGGCCACCAGCTCGTCGAAATCGTCGAGCGTGCCGTAGGCGGGATCGATAGCGGTATAGTTGGCCACATCGTAGCCGTTATCCACCTGCGGCGAGACGTAAAACGGCGTCAGCCAGAGAGCGTCAACGCCGAGCTTTTGCAGATAGTCGAGGCGGGAGGTCACGCCGCGCAAATCGCCGGTGCCGGTCCCGGTGGTGTCCTGGAAACTCTTCGGATAGATTTGATAAATAACGCCGTTTTGCCACCAGAGGGGAAGGGTATTCATACTTGCGTTCCTGCTACAAAAAAGGGGGCGACAGCGCGCCCCGAAAATAAGACGTCAGACAATCTGTAAGGTGCCCTGGCGGAATTTGCGCTGGTAAACAACCGTTGTCAGGACAATCGGCACGACCACGGCGATAGCCATCGCCAGCGTGTAAACCTGCCAGTAGGTTGGCTGGATAGAGAGGATGCCCGGCAGGCCGCCGACGCCGATACCGTTGGCCATCACGCCGTTCAGGCCGCACAGCAGCCCGGCAAGACCGGAACCGACCATCGCGCAGAGCATCGGGAAGCGGTATTTCAGGTTGATACCGTACATGGCCGGTTCCGTCACGCCGAGGTAGGCGGAAATGGCCGCCGGAACGGAGATTTCGCGTTCGTTCTGTTTACGGCTGGCGATGATGATGCCCACTACCGCCGATGCCTGGGCGATGTTGGACAGCGCGATCAGCGGCCAGACCGGCGTACCGCCCATGCTTTGAATCATCTGCATATCGATGGCGAGCGTGGTCTGATGGACCCCGGTAATCACCAGCGGCGCGTACAGGAAGCCGAACAGCGCGGCGCCAATCGGCGCGAAGCTGCCGGTTAACAGATGACGCACGGCCCAGGCCACGCCGTCGCCAATCATGCGGCCAACCGGGCCGATAAAAGCGTGGGCGAGAAAGACCGCCAGGATCAGTGAACAGACCGGCACGATCACCAGATAGAGGTAGTCAGGCACGATGCGTTTCAGCCGCGTTTCGATAAAGCCGAGCGCCAGCCCCGCCATCAAGGCCGGGATCACCTGCGCCTGGTAGCCGACTTTCTCAATGGTGAACAGGCCGAAGTTCCATACTTCCGGCACCTGCTGGCCCAGCAGGTAGGCATTCATCAGCTGCGGAGAAACTAACGTAACGCCCAGCACGATGCCGAGGATTGGCGTGCCGCCCATTTTCTTTACCGCGGACCAGCAGATACCCACCGGCAGGTAGAAGAAGATCGCCTCGCCAATCAGCCACAGGAAGTCATAAAGGGTTTTCAGCGACGGGTGCATCTGCGCCAGCGTCTGGCCGTTGCTCATCGGCAGATCGCCGATCACGTTGCGGAAGCCTAAGATCAGGCCGCCGCTGATCAGCGCAGGCAGCAGCGGGAAGAAGATCTCCGCGAAGTGTGAAATGAGCTGTTCATGCCACTTCATATTCTGCCGCGCGGCTTTCTTGGCTTGTTCTTTATCGGCGCTGGCCTGGCCGGTGGTCGCCAGCAGCGCTTTATAGTAGTCGCCAACCTCGGTACCGATCACCACCTGGAACTGACCGGCGTTGGTAAAGCAGCCCTTCACCATGCGGAGCTGTTCAATTTCTTTCGGTTTGGCAATGGCTGGATTATTCAGCACAAAGCGCAGACGGGTAATACAGTGGCTGACGGTGGCGATATTGTCGCGCCCGCCCACCAGTTCGATAAGTTTATCGATGTCCTGCTGATTCACTTTACTCATGATGAGGCCTCATGACCGAGGGGAGAGGTTGCATTTAACTTGCATTGGATCCTACTCGCTCCGCTTGAATTGCAAAATGGGAACGTTCCCGAAACCCGGCGAAGATCACATAAATCGTTAAGACAGGCTTAATTCAGTACGGCGGGAATCACGATTTGACGGGGTTCACGGTTTCCGGCGATCTGCTCGATCAGCTGCTGCGCCGCCTGGCGTCCGGACTCGGCGTAGCCGGGATCGACCGTCAGGATCTCCGGGTGGAGAAACTTCATCAGCGGCGTGCTGCCGACGCTGGCGAGCTGGAGACGATCGATTCCCTGCTGCTGGAGATATTTGCTGGCTCCCAGCGCGAGGGTATCGGTGGCGCAGACCAGCGCGCTGGTTTCAGCCGACAGCACGCCGGCGACGTTTTCGTAGCCCTGCTTCATGCCCAGGCCCGGCAGCGCGGCGAGGGGCGTGAGGTGTTTTTTCTGGCAGAAATCGAGGTAGGCCTGGTGGCGGCGCTGCCCGGTGGTGATGTCGCTGTGCGGCACGCCGAGGAAACTGATGTGGCGATGCCCGCGATCGTACAGGCGCTGCATCAACATCCTGATCGAACCTTCATCGTCATAGCAGACGGAGGCGATGCCCGGCGCGTCGCGGGCCAGCAGCACCAGCGTCTCTCGCCACGGGGTGAGCATCTCTTCATGGATGCCGGTGAAACCAAACAGCACCACGCCGTCGATATTGCGCCGGGCGAGCATGCCGAGATGCTCCTCGACCAGCGCCGGGGAGAACTGGCTCTCCATCATAATCGGATCGTAGCCCTGAGCGTAAAAGGCGGGAAGCATGGTCTGTACGGCGAGGTTTTCCGACAGCGAATCCAGACGGGTGACGATGATCGCCACCACTTTATCGCTCTGGCCGCGCATCGCCCTGGCGGAACGTGAGGGCGAAAACCCGTGCTGCTGCATCACCGCTTCAACGCGCTCACGCGTGCGTTCGCTGACGCCGCTTTCGTTGTTAAGCACGCGCGATACCGTCGATTTCCCGACGCCGCTTAAGCGTGCGATATCTTTGATGGTCAGCCGGTTTTGCATGCAGGGTTCTCGTTGTGGTCCGCTTAAAGTGAGCCTAATGCTACTCAACGAAACCACAATGAGCAAAGTCTGGTTTACGTCTGGTTTAGTTGCCCGGGGGTATTATCGCCATAATAGCCACAAATAGATTATCGGCGACGGTATAATTCGCGCCGTTTGTATTCATTTACCGGAGATTTTATGGACCCCGATCCCACTCCTCATCCTCGATGGAGCCCCCTTATTTTCCGGTAAATCTGCGTAGCGCTGCTTTACCGGAAGCGTAAAGCAGCGATGTCTTTGACGTCCCTGCCATAAAAATAACATGCCTGACAGGTAAGGTTGACTCGCGCCTGTCGGTAGCCTGCGTTCGCTCGCGCGAGCGCGGAGGGACTGTTTATGTTTAAAAATTTTACCCGCCAGCTGTTTGCCCAGCTTGGCCGTCATTTACCGCGTCGTTTAGTACAACGCGATCCGCTACCCGATGCCCGCAATCTGGCGAGCGCGCCGATCCCGGACTCCCTCGGCAAGCAGTGCCTGGACGTGGCGGCAATGGATGAGAATGAAATCTGGCGCGCCTTCGCCAGCCATCCGGAAGGGCTTAATGCGGGCGAAGTGGCGCAGAAAATCGCGCAGTATGGCGAAAATCAGATCCCGGCGCAGAAGCCGTCGCCGTGGTGGGTGCATCTTTGGAGCTGCTACCGCAACCCCTTCAACCTGCTGCTGACCGTTCTGGGTATCGTCTCCTACTCAACGGAAGATCTGTTTGCCGCCGCGGTTATCGCCCTGATGGTGGGGATCTCCACGCTGCTGAACTTTATTCAGGAAGCCCGCTCGACCAAAGCGGCGGACGCCCTGAAGGCGATGGTCAGCAACACCGCGACGGTCCTGCGGGTGGTGAACGAGCAGGGCGAGAGCCGCTGGTGCGAGCTGCCCATCGACCAGCTGGTGCCGGGAGATATCGTCAAGCTATCGGCGGGAGACATGATTCCGGCAGACCTGCGCGTCATTCAGGCGCGCGACCTGTTTGTCGCTCAGGCCTCGCTGACCGGTGAATCGCTGCCGGTCGAAAAAGTGGCCCGCACCCGCGACCCGCTGCAGGCAAACCCGCTGGAGTGCGACACCCTGTGCTTTATGGGCACCAACGTGGTCAGCGGTTCGGCGCAGGCGATTGTTTTCGCCACCGGCGGCGGCACCTGGTTTGGCCAGCTGGCTGGCCGCGTCAGCGAGCAGGAAAGCGAGCCGAACGCCTTTCAGAAAGGCATCAGCCGGGTCAGCATGCTGCTGATCCGCTTTATGCTGGTGATGACGCCGGTTGTGCTGCTGATTAACGGCTATACCAAAGGCGACTGGTGGGAGGCGGCGCTGTTCGCGCTCTCCGTCGCGGTGGGCCTGACCCCGGAAATGCTGCCGATGATCGTCACCTCGACCCTGGCGCGCGGGGCGGTGAAGCTGTCGAAACAGAAAGTGATCGTCAAGCACCTCGACGCGATACAGAACTTTGGCGCGATGGACATCCTGTGCACCGATAAAACCGGCACCCTGACGCAGGATAAAATCGTGCTGGAGAACCACACCGATGTCTCCGGCAAGGTGAGCGAACGCGTGCTGCATACGGCATGGCTTAACAGCCACTATCAGACCGGGCTGAAGAATCTGCTCGATACCGCGGTGCTTGAGGGCGTCGAGCTGGAGTCAGCGCGCGGGCTGGCGGAACGCTGGCAGAAAGTCGATGAGATCCCGTTCGATTTTGAGCGTCGCCGCATGTCGGTGGTGGTGCAGGAGCAGGACAACGTCCATCAGCTGATCTGCAAGGGGGCGCTGCAGGAGATCCTCAACGTCTCGACCCAGGTGCGCTATAACGGCGACATCGTACCGCTGGACGACACCATGCTGCGGCGCATCCGTCGCGTAACCGACACCCTCAACCGTCAGGGACTGCGCGTGGTGGCGGTGGCGACGAAGTACCTGCCCGCCCGCGAAGGCGACTACCAGCGCGCGGATGAATCCGACCTGATCCTTGAAGGCTATATCGCCTTTCTGGATCCGCCTAAAGAGACCACAGCCCCGGCGCTGAAAGCGCTGAAGGCCAGCGGTATTACGGTCAAAATCCTGACCGGAGACAGCGAGCTGGTGGCGGCGAAAGTCTGTCATGAAGTCGGGCTGGACGCGGGTGACGTGGTGATCGGCAGCCAGGTTGAAGCGCTGAGCGATGATGAACTGGCCGAGCTGGCAAAACGTACCACCCTGTTTGCGCGCCTGGCGCCGCTGCACAAAGAGCGTATCGTGACTCTGCTGAAACGCGAAGGACACGTAGTGGGATTTATGGGCGACGGCATTAACGACGCCCCGGCGCTGCGCGCGGCGGATATCGGTATTTCCGTCGACGGCGCGGTGGATATCGCCCGCGAGGCGGCGGATATCATCCTGCTGGAGAAGAGCCTGATGGTGCTGGAAGAGGGGGTTATTGAAGGCCGCCGGACCTTCGCCAATATGCTCAAATACATCAAAATGACCGCCAGCTCCAACTTCGGCAACGTGTTCAGCGTGCTGGTGGCCAGCGCCTTCCTGCCGTTCCTGCCGATGCTGCCGCTGCATCTGCTGATCCAGAATCTGCTGTACGATGTATCCCAGGTCGCCATTCCGTTTGATAACGTTGACGATGAGCAGATCCGTAAACCGCAGCGCTGGAACCCGGCGGATCTCGGACGCTTTATGGTCTTCTTTGGGCCGATCAGTTCGATATTCGATATTCTGACGTTCTGCCTGATGTGGTGGGTATTCCACGCCAATACGCCGGAACATCAGACCCTGTTCCAGTCCGGCTGGTTTGTGGTGGGCCTGCTGTCGCAGACGCTGATCGTGCATATGATCCGCACGCGGCGGATCCCGTTTATCCAGAGCCGCGCGGCCTGGCCGCTGATCGTGATGACGCTGCTGGTGATGGTAGTGGGGATTGCGCTGCCGTTCTCGCCGCTGGCGGGCTACCTGCAGCTTCAGGCGCTGCCGCTCAGCTACTTCCCATGGCTGATTGCGATCCTTGCAGGCTATATGACGCTAACCCAGATGGTCAAAGGCTTCTACAGCCGCCGCTACGGCTGGCAGTGAGCGAGGCGCTTTACGTGCAGAAACAACAAAGGCAGCCCCGGGCTGCCTTTGTTCATACTGTCTACGATTAGCGACGAATGGCGATCGCTTCAATCTCAATTTTTACGTCTTTCGGCAGACGCGCCACTTCCACGCAGGAGCGCGCCGGGAAGGTGGCGTTGTGCTCGGTGAAGAAGGCTTCATAGGTGGCGTTAACGGTGGCGAAATCGTTGAGGTCTTTGACGAAAACGGTGGTTTTAACGATATCGCCCACTTTCAGGCCCGCGGCTTCGACGATAGCTTTCACGTTCTCCAGAGACTGACGCGCCTGAGCGGCGACATCTTCCGGCACGCTACCGGTTTTCGGGTCTACCGGGATCTGGCCGGAAGTGATGATCATGTTACCCAGATCGACGCCCTGAACATACGGGCCGATGGCTGCTGGCGCATTTTCCGTCGCGATAGTTTTAGACATGAGTTCTCCTGAAATATGTGAATGTAATCTGACTGGCGTGGGTCATTATAAAGAGTGCTGGCTGCTTTATCATTAAGCAGGCCGCATTTTGCGAAGGAGAAAAGCGGATAACGCAGCGCGCTATCCGCATAAGGCGTGAGCCTGAAGGATGAAGTTAGTGGGTGACTTCCGTCCATGCCATGGCCCAGTCAGAACCTGTGCCCGGTTCGAACTGAGTGGCGTACTGGCTCCACTGCACGCAGTAGCCGCTGTAGGGGAACGGGCGACATTGGTACACTTTGCCGTTTTTAGGCTGCATGACTTTCGTTCCCGCCTTATAGCTTTTCAGGTTATCCGGGAAGGTATAGTCGTAGTTTCCCGCAGGCGCAGGCGCAGGCGTCGGATCCGGCTGAACCGTACTCTCTTCCAGCATCAGGTCAATGACCCCCTGGCTGAGGGTGGCGCCCTGCGCATTGCTGGCAGAGTAGCGCAGCATATGATGACCTGCCTGAACGTTGGTCAGCGGAATAGATACCGTCAGGGAGCGATTATCTATCGTCTGCTGAATGCTCCCTTTCTGCGTGCCCGCATGGTCGTTGACGGTGGCGGTGAGATGCATTTTGCCGCTGGCCGTGGCGTTGAACGTCACCGTCGCTTTCCCGTTGGCGATTTTGGTTGCGTTAACGTTGGCGACGCTCAGGGATTCTTCCACGATATCGTCTGACTGCGACTCGGCGTAGGTCAGCGTAACGCTTTGAACGGTGCTGTCTTTTGGCACATACACCTGGTTAACGCCGTGGAGGGGGGTAATGTTGCCATCACTCCCTTTTACCCCGGCGCGCAGCTTGCCCTGGTGCGCGGTATTAATAGCTTCAGCCAGATCGTAAGACCACTGGCTGCTTTTTCCTTGCGCTTCGCTGGAGATGGTCAATTCCGTTTGCAGAGAATGAACTTCACCGCTCGCGTTAAAGAAATGGGCAATGACTTTATCTCCCGCATGGAGATCTTTCCCGCTAAGCTGGCCTGCAAGCTGCGTAGTCCAGAGGGATTCATTCTCCGTTTCATCGCTGGAGCCGCCGAAATCAACGTCAATGGCCTGATAAAAACTATTTGCCGTATCGGCAATTTCCCAGACGGCATAAATAACCTGATAGCCGGTGCGATCGGGTACATTACAGGAGTGCGTGACCTGTACAGCCGGCGTCGCGCCATTTCCGTCGATTTGACAAAATGGCTTAGTTTCAAAATCGCTGCGCGTCAGCGGCTTATTTTGATCCCAGTTCTGTTTGGTAATGTAATAACGCCAGTTAGTCGTTCTATGCGGCGCAGAATGGTGCCAGACGAAATTATTTTTACCGCTCTTTATCGTGGTTTTCGCCCAGCGAGTCGGGCTCTGGCTATCCAGCTGCGAGAAGTTGCTTTTACCCGCGCTGGCCAGTTTACCATCAGGCGGCATTGCCCCTTCAGGAAAACCGCTCGCTTGCTCGACGCTTTGCGGTTCCCACTGCACCGAACCGCAGTCGGTGTTTTTCCCTAAATGACATTGGTACGCCCGACTTGGCGGCGATTCCACATAGCCGTGAGCCAATGCTGAGGAGGTAAATAATAATGTTGCTGTATATAACGATATTTTTTTCACTTTCATAATTCATCCTGTGAACATTGATTAAAAAAATAGAAAACGCACTGGAGTGTATGAAGGGAAAAATTCAGGTTCAATAGCAGTGATATTTAATGATTAATCTCATTGTTTGTTATTTTTAATCATGAGACGTGTTGATGAGAAATTGATGAATGTTGATTATCTGACCCGAGGTCAGTGAGTTGACGGCCGTGCGGATGATTTAAATTATCGTTCAGGAGCAGTCCCGTTTATGGGGCTGCTCCGGATAAAAGCTGGCGAATTTAATTTGCCAGCACGACATGATGTGAAAATTCTTTTTCACAATATTTGCACTTCAGCGCGATATCGTTTTCGCGTTTCTTCACCGCAAAGCTGGAGGATACCGGCTCGGCGTGGCTAATACAGTTGCTGTTCGGGCATACCAGCACGTTGTTAATACGGTCCGGCAGATTCGGTCGGGATTTACCGACGACTTCATACTCATCAATGCGGTTTACCGTGGCCTGCGGCGCGTACAGGGAGAGCTGGTTGACCTGCTCGTCGGTCAGGAAGGTGTTCTCAATTTTGATCAAGTCTTTGCGGCCCATTTCACCTGACGGCAGGTTCAGGCCGATGGTGATGCGCTGATCCGTTTCGGTCAGTTTGAACAGGGTCAGCAGCTTAAAGCCGACCTGCGCCGGGATATGGTCGATAACGGTGCCACGTTTGATGGCTTCTACCTGTAATTTATTGTCGTGTGTCATCTCTTTTCCCCTTACAGTGCCAGATCGCTATTCAGTACCAGCGCCAGTAACGCCTGGCGCGCGAAGATGCCGTTGCCCGCCTGCTGGAAGTACCAGGCGTGCGGCGTTTTATCGACGTCGGTGGTGATTTCATCAATGCGCGGCAGCGGATGCAGCACCTTCATGTTCGCGCGTGCGCCTTCCAGGTCGGCGGCGCGCAGGACGAACTGCGCCTTCACGTTGGCATATTCCGACGGGTCGAGACGCTCTTTCTGCACGCGGGTCATATACAGAATGTCCACCTCTTCCATCACCTCTTCAATGGCGCTATGCAGGCTCCAGGCAATGCCTTTTTCATCGAGCATGTCGAGGATGTACTGCGGCATGGCCAGCGCGTCCGGGGCGATAAAGTAGAAGCGGTTGCCGTTAAATTTCGCCAGCGCCTGGGTCAGGGAGTGGACGGTGCGGCCATATTTCAGGTCACCCACCATCGCCACGTTAAGATTTTCCAGACGACCCTGGGTCTCCTGAATGGTGAACAGATCCAGCAGGGTCTGCGTCGGATGCTGGTTCGCGCCGTCGCCGGCGTTGAGTACCGGAATACCGCCGGAGAACTCGGTCGCCAGACGCGCCGCACCCTCCTGCGGGTGGCGCATGACGATGGCATCGACATAGGTGCTGATGACCGAGATGGTATCGGCCAGGGTTTCGCCTTTTTTGCCCAGCGAGGTGTTGCTGCTGTCTGAGAAACCGACCACGCTGGCGCCCAGGCGGTGCATGGAGGTCTCAAACGACAGGCGGGTGCGGGTCGACGCTTCAAAAAAGCAGCTGGCGATCACTTTATGCTTGAGCAGCTCCGGCTGCGGATTGGCTTTGAGTTTTGCTGCGGTTGCCAGTACCAGTTCAAGGTCTTCGCGGCTGAGATCGTTTATGGAAATGATATGTTTTTGATATAGCGGGTTAGCCATGTTTATCTCCTGACGCCTGGGCAAAAAAAAAGCCCCTTAAATAAGGGGCTTTACGAATACGGATGCAACGGAAAGAAAAAACGGCAGGCCAGCGTCTGTTTTCAGACGCGGTAAGACGCGATGTCGTACACACTGAACCATAATTCCTCCCGGCAAAACGGGTGGCATTATACGCAGCTCATATTTCGGATCAAGCGATTAATCCACAAACAGGTAAACGTTTGCCTGGGGAATCATGCGTTAACGCAAAAAACCCGCAAAAAGAGGTGGTATGGCAGTCGGATGGGGGGTATAAACGCGAAATGAAAAGCTGTTTTATATTTGAGGGCTATTATGATCGTTGGAAATATTCACCATCTGCAAAGCGGGTTGCCGGCGTCTCTGCGTGAGGCGATCGAACATGTTAAAGCGCATGTCACCGACGCGACGCCGCTGGGTAAACATGATATTGACGGCAACAACCTGTTCTATCTCATTTCCGAAGATACCACCGAGCCGATGGCCGACCGCCGCGCCGAGTATCACGCCCGCTACCTGGATATCCAGATTGTACTGAAAGGCCAGGAAGGAATGACCTTTAGCGTTCTCCCTGCCGGCGCGCCGGATATCGACTGGCTGGCGGAGAAAGACATCGCTTTCCTGGCGGAGGGGGCGCAGGAAAAAACCGTCATCCTCAGCGAAGGCGACTTTGTGGTGTTCTATCCCGGTGAAGTGCATAAGCCGCTGTGCGCCGTGGGCACGCCGGCGAAGGTGCGCAAAGCGGTAGTGAAGATGCTGATGGCGTAAAAAATACCCCGGGCTGCGGCTGGCGCCTTGCCCGGGCTACAGATCCGCGCGGTTTGGGGGCGGGTAGCCCGGATAAGCGCAGCGCAATCCGGGGGAATATCGCGAGAACGCTTACTTACCCAGCGTCGCCACCATCACCGCTTTGATGGTATGCATGCGGTTTTCCGCCTGGTCGAAAACGATGCTCGCCGCGGATTCAAATACCTCGTCGGTCACTTCCATACCACCGTGCAGGCCGTACTCCGCCGCCATCTGTTTGCCGAGCGTGGTCTGGTCGTCGTGGAACGCGGGCAGGCAGTGGAGGAATTTCACCTGCGGATTGCCGGTCAGCGCCATCATCTCGCTATTTACCTGATACCCGCGCAGCAGCGCGATACGCTCCGCCCACTTCTCTTTGGCTTCGCCCATCGATACCCAGACGTCGGTATAGATAAAGTCCGCGCCCTTCACGCCCGCCGCAATATCTTCGGTCAGCGTAATATTGCCGCCGTTTTTCTGCGCCAGCGCCCGGCACTGCTCGACCAGCTTCTCTTCCGGCCAGCAGGCGGTTGGCGCGACCAGACGCAGATCCAGCCCGGTCAACGCGGCGGCTTCGAGCATGGAGTTGCCCATATTATTCCGCGCGTCGCCGGCGTAGACCAGGGTCATCTGATTAAAGGCTTTGCCTGGCAGATGCTCCTGCATGGTCAGTAAGTCCGCCAGCAGCTGGGTGGGGTGGAATTCGTTGGTCAGGCCGTTCCATACCGGAACGCCGGCATACTCGGCCAGGGTTTCAACCACTTCCTGGCCGTGGCCGCGATATTGAATACCGTCGTACATGCGCCCCAGCACGCGGGCGGTGTCTTTAATCGACTCTTTATGGCCAATCTGGCTGCCGCTGGGGCCGAGCCAGGTGACGCGAGCGCCCTGGTCAAATGCGGCAACTTCGAAAGAGCATCGGGTGCGGGTAGAGTCTTTTTCGAAGATGAGCGCGATGTTTTTGCCGGTGAGATGCTGAATTTCAATATTGTTTTTCTTATCAGCTTTAAGCCTGGCCGCCAGCTCAAGCAGAGCGGTGATTTCGGCGGGGGTAAAATCGAGCAACTTTAAAAAATGCTTCTGATAAAACGCGGACATGGTTCCCTCACATGGCTCAAGCCATTTGTTGAATTAAAATTCACTTTATATGTATGAATATTCATTTGCAACCCCGTGTCATAAATCTTTCGCTCAGAAGGTGGAGGCAATCACGGCGGTATGTGACAATAGAAGCATCCGCGACACATTATGAGGAACGAGCCATGGCAAACCCGGAATTACTGGAAGAACAGCGTGAAGAAACGCGCCTGATTATTGAAGAGCTGCTCGAAGACGGCAGCGATCCTGACGCGCTGTACACCATTGAGCATCATCTCTCTGCCGATGATTTCGAAACGCTGGAGAAAGTGGCGGTCGAGGCCTTCAAGCTGGGCTACGAAGTGACTGAGCCGGAAGAGCTGGAAGTCGAAGAGGGCGATACCGTGATTTGCTGCGATATCCTCAGCGAATCCGCGCTGAATGCCGAGCTGATTGACGCCCAGGTTGAGCAGCTGATGACCCTGGCGGAAAAATACGACGTCGAGTACGACGGCTGGGGCACCTACTACGAAGATCCGAACGGGGAAGACGAAGAAGGTGACGACGACGAAGATCTGGTTGATGAAGACGACGACGGCGTTCGCCACTAAGTAGCAGAGGTATACGGCGGTGCGATATGCCGCCGTATAGCAAGGAATTTTAATGGATTACCCGCAAATACTCGCCCCGATTTTAAGCTTTCTGCATTGCCCAACTCCTCAGGCGTGGATTGATGAAGCCCGTAAACCGGAAAACCTCCCGCTGCTGTTGACCGACCATATGGTGTGCGAGCTGAAAGCGGCGCAAAACGCTATGCTGCTGGTGCGTCGATACGTCGCGGATAAAGCGGACGCGGATGAGCTGCTGGCCTGCCTGAAGCCGTATGAGGACTTCACCTACCGCTGGGGGCCGGAGCCGGATTTCGTCGCGCTGCATAAGCAGATAAATAAAAGCGCCATGCCGCAGACCGACGATCCCTGGGGACGTCAGCTACTCGACAGCATGATTCTGCTGATCAAAGAGGAGCTGCATCACTTCTGGCAGGTGAGGGAAATCATGCTTTCCCGCGAAATCCCGTACGTCAAAATCACCGCCAGCAACTATGCCCGCGGGCTGCGCCGGGAAGTGCGTTCTCACGAACCGGTCATGCTGATCGATAAACTCATCTGCGGAGCCTATATTGAAGCCCGCTCCTGCGAGCGTTTTGCCGCGCTGGCGCCATGGCTGGATGACGATCTGCAGAAGTTTTATCTGTCGCTGCTGCGTTCCGAAGCGCGCCACTATCAGGACTATCTGGACCTGGCGCAGAGAATCGCCCAGGACGATATCAGCGAACGCGTGCGCCAGCTTGGCGAAGCGGAAGCGGCGCTTATTAACGCGCCTGAAGCGGAGTTTCGTTTTCACAGCGGCGTGCCCGCCTGAACGTCAGGCCGCCGCTTCACCGCAGCGGCCTGACGATGCATTACAGATTGGCGTTTTTGTCTTTCTCTGCCGTCGCGGCGGCTTTGGGCGCGCCGAGGGTCGCTTTAAACCAGTTCACCACCCGTTCAATAACCGGCTTCTGATACCAGCTGTCATCGCCGTGCTCCGCGCCCGCCAGCAACACGTAATCGGCCGGGTTGCCCTCCTTTTTCAGCGCGCGATAGAGCTGTTGACTTTGTACCGGTGAAACCAGGGTGTCGGCGCTGCCGTGCATAATTAAAAACGGCGGCTTTTTACCGCTGATATGGCCCATCGGGCTGGCCGCCAGGGCTTTTTGCGGATCGCTGTCAATCGTCGCTCCCGGCCAGTCGCGAAAGGCGCTACCGTGTACCAGCAGTGCTTCAGTGACCGCCGGCGACTGGTGCACTTTTTGAATCGCCTGCGGAAAACCTTCGCCGATATTCAACAGGTTCGAAATACCGTACAGCGTGGCGGCGGCCTGCACGTCCGAGGATTGCGCCAGGTTATCGCCACGATCGAGCATTTTGTCGCCGTTGGTGAGCGCCAGCATCTGCGCCATATAGCCGCCTGCGGAATCCCCCAGCACGCCAATACGCGACGGGTCTATACCGTATTCCGCGGCATGTTCGCGCAGATAGCGTACGGCGGCTTTACCATCGATAACCGGGGCCGGGAAGGTGTCGGGAACCGTACGGTATTCCGCCGCCGCGACGACGAATCCCGCCGCCGCCAGCGCCATACGCATCTCGATAAACTTATTCCAGGTCGCGCTGGTGAAACCGCCGCCGGGGAAATAGATGATTGCCGGTTTCAGATCGCCGTTACGCGGTACCAGTAAAGACATATGCAGCTGACGAACGGCGACGGTGCTTTTTACCTGGCTATAAACGATATCGTTGAGCGCATCGATACGGCCCCGGGTTTTTTCCACGCGAATGACCTGAGCGCCTTCGGTATTGCCAGCAAGTTCGCCGGCGTTAACGCAGGAAGCCATGCCGGCAAGCAGCAGGCCGCCGGTGAGCAGGAGGGGGAGTTTTTTCATGATGTTCTATCCTGAGCAAAGCCTGCCGCGGCGGCAGGCGAAAAGATCCAATGCTCGAAGAGTGTATTAGCGAAAACGTGCGGTGAATAACGCTCTTTTTGCATGAAAACCATGCATTTTTTCGATTAATCAACGTCGCCGTTTTGCGGGCGCTACAGCACTTTCAACATCCTGACTTCGCAGTCAACATGGCCGGTGCAGCCCAGCGGCTCAGCAATATGCTCGAAGCCGAGGTGCTCATATAAACCGACCGCTTCTTTCAGGAAGGCGGTGGTTTCCAGATAGCAGCGTTTGAATCCCTGCTCGCGGGCGTAATCAAGGGCCATCAGCGCCAGCTTTTTCGCCAGCCCCTGGCCGCGCGCGGAGGTCATAAAATACATTTTTTGTAGTTCGCAGATATCGGGCTCGCTGCAGGAGAGCGGTGCCACGCCGCCGCCGCCCACCACTTCACCATTCTGCTCAACGACCCAATAGGCGGAACCCGGCTGGCTATAAAGCTCATAGAGTTCATCCAGATTCGGATCGGCTACCGTATAGCCTTTGTCGGCGGTCAGACCATATTCAGCGGAGACCTGGCGGATAACAGCGGCAATCGCCGGATTATCATTAGCCGTGATGCGGCGCAGGGTTAGCGGTAGGGTTGCGCTCGTATTCATGTGAAGACTCATTGCAAAATAATGACGGATAATGTTGTTAATAACACTGCGGGAGGGGAGAGTGCAAGCGAGGATCTTTCACAGAAAACGCCCCTTATCCGAATGGATAAGGGGCGAGTGAATTACAGCGCGGCGATAATCGCCTGCTGCTCAATCAGCTTCGCTTTTGCTTCCGCGTAACCTTCCAGCTTCTCACGCTCTTTGGCGATCACCGCTTCCGGCGCGCGCGCCACAAAGCCTTCGTTGGAGAGTTTGCTTTCGATGCGGCCAATCTCGCCTTCGATTTTGGTCACCTCTTTAGCGAGGCGCGCCAGCTCATCTTCTTTATTGATGAGGCCAGCCATCGGGATCAGCAGCTCGGCGCCGTCGATAATTTTGGTCACGGAAACCGGACCTTTATCATCGGCAGGCAGTACGGTGATGCTCTCCAGACGCGCCAGGTTCAGCAGGAAGCTGCGGTTGTCGTTCACGCGACGAATCGCGGCTTCGCTGCAGCCGCGCAGCAGCAGCTCCAGCGGCTTGCCTGGGGCGATGTTCATTTCCGCACGGATGTTACGCACGGCGACGATCGCCTGCTTCAGCCATTCGGTATCGGCCAGCGCCGCTTCGTCAACCTGAGACGCATCGTACTGCGGGAACGGCTGCAGCATGATGGTATCGGCAGTGATACCGCAAATGACCTTCACGCGCTGCCAGATGGTCTCGGTGATGAACGGAATAATCGGGTGCGCCAGGCGCAGCAGACCTTCCAGAACGGTCACCAGCGTGTGACGGGTGCCGCGCAGCTCAGACTCGGAACCGCCGTTCATTACCGGCTTGGTTAGCTCCAGATACCAGTCGCAGAACTGGTTCCAGGTGAACTCGTACAGAATGCCTGCGGCAATATCGAAGCGGAAGCCGTCGAGCGCCTCGCGGTAGGCTTTGATGGTCTGGTTGAATTCCGCCAGGATCCAGCGGTCCGCCAGCGACAGGGTCATCTCGCCGCCGTTAAAGCCGCAATCCTGATCTTCGGTATTCATCAGCACAAAGCGGCTGGCGTTCCACAGCTTGTTGCAGAAGTTACGGTAACCTTCCAGACGCTTCATATCCCAGTTGATATCGCGGCCGGTAGAGGCCAGCGCCGCCAGGGTAAAGCGCAGGGCGTCGGTACCGTGCGGCTCAATGCCGTTCGGGAACTGCTTCTCGGTGCGTTTAGCGATTTTTTCCGCCAGCTGCGGCTGCATCATGTTACCGGTGCGTTTTTCCAGCAGCTCCGGCAGGGAAATGCCGTCGACCATATCCAGCGGGTCGATAACGTTGCCCTTCGATTTGGACATCTTCTGGCCTTCGTCATCGCGGATCAAACCGGTCATATAGACGGTTTTAAACGGCACCTGCGGCTTGCCGTTTTCATCTTTGATGAAGTGCATGGTCATCATGATCATGCGGGCAATCCAGAAGAAGATGATGTCGAAGCCGGAAACCATCACGCTGGTCGGGTGGAACTGACGCAGGGCATCGGTGTTTTCCGGCCAGCCGAGGGTGGAGAAGGTCCACAGCGCGGAGGAGAACCAGGTATCGAGAACGTCTTCGTCCTGGCGCAGCGCCACGTCGGCGCCCAGGTTATTTTCCTGACGCACTTCGTCTTCGGTGCGGCCAACGTAGACGTTGCCGTCGTTGTCGTACCATGCCGGGATGCGGTGACCCCACCACAGCTGGCGGGAGATACACCAGTCCTGAATATCGCGCATCCAGGAGAAGTACATGTTTTCGTACTGCTTCGGCACGAACTGGATGTCGCCGTTCTCCACCGCTTCAACCGCCGGTTTAGCCAGCACGTCGGCGCGGACGTACCACTGGTCGGTCAGCATCGGCTCAATTACCACGCCGCCGCGGTCGCCGTACGGAACGGTCAGATCGTGCGGTTTAATCTCGTCCAGCAGGCCCAGGGCGTCGATAGCGGCAACCACCGCTTTACGCGCGGCAAAGCGCTCCAGCTTCTGGAACTCCGCCGGGATGGCGTTTGAGTAGACATCGGACTCGTTGCCTTTGGTGTCGTAAACTTCCGCGGTTTCGCGGATGTCGCCGTCAAAGGTCAGGATGTTGATCATCGGCAGCGCATGACGCTTGCCCACTTCATAGTCGTTAAAGTCGTGTGCCGGGGTGATCTTCACGCAGCCGGTGCCCTTTTCCATATCGGCGTGTTCATCGCCCACAATCGGAATGCGGCGGTCAACCAGCGGCAGGATCACGAATTTGCCGATAAGGTCTTTATAGCGCGGATCTTCCGGGTTAACGGCCACGCCGGTATCGCCCAGCACGGTCTCCGGACGGGTGGTGGCGACGACCAGATAATCTTTACCGTCAGCGGTTTTCGCGCCGTCGGCCAGCGGATAGCGGATATGCCACATCGAGCCTTTAGACTCGCGGTTTTCCACTTCCAGATCGGAGATGGCGGTGCGCAGTTTCGGGTCCCAGTTGACCAGGCGCTTGCCGCGGTAGATCAGATCTTCTTTGTACAGGCGGACAAAGACTTCTTTTACGGCGTTGGACAGGCCTTCGTCCATGGTGAAGCGCTCGCGCTCCCAGTCCACGGAGTTGCCCAGGCGGCGCATCTGACGGGTAATGGTGCCGCCGGATTCCGCTTTCCACTGCCAGATTTTATCGATAAAGGCGTCGCGACCGTAGTCGTGGCGGGTTTTACCTTCTTCGGCGGCAATCTTACGCTCAACCACCATCTGGGTAGCGATACCCGCGTGGTCGGTACCGGCCTGCCACAGGGTGTTTTTACCCTGCATGCGCTGGTAGCGAATCATGGTATCCATGATGGTTTGCTGGAAGGCATGACCCATATGCAAACTGCCGGTGACGTTCGGCGGCGGGATCATGATGCAGAAACTTTCCTGGCTTTCGTCGCCATTGGGTTTGAAATAGCCCTGCTTTTCCCAGTGCTCGTAAAGCGGCTGTTCGATATCTTGGGGGTTGTATGTCTTTTCCATTATTTCCAGGTTGCCGTGTTCAGGTTGAAACCAGCCATGCGGTACGCTTTATAGCGTTCGCGCGCCAGTTGTTTCAAAGAATCTTCATAAGGGACGAAGTCTATCACTTCTGTGAAAGCGGTGGCAAAATCTGCAAAGTTTAGCCGCAGGCTAATCAGAATATCCCGCGGGCTGCTGTTGCGCTTTTGCGGCCAGGCAATCTCCACCGGCGCGCCGCCGCGCGGACCTTCTCCCGCCAGATTATGCGGAACGAAACTTTCCGCGGGTCGAGCCCAGAGCGCTTCGTCCAGACGAATGGCCTGCTGCTCATCTTCACAGGCGATGAGTACCCGCTTGCCGCTGCGCCAACGTTCTGCGGCAATGTCACACACCAGTTGTTCAACGGCGCTCAGGCCGTCTTGTTGCGTATCATTGTCCAGAAGATAGAACGTTGCGTTTTTCATATATGGGGCTTCTTGTGGTGACTTTAAATGCTTAAGCCGGGCGGCGCTACGCTGACCCGGCCTATAAACGGCATCTTTTCGTTGGCCCGGCAAGCGTAACGCCGCCGGGCATCAGACGGCAATTACTCTTCGCCGGTAAATCCGGCGCGGTTGAGCAGGAACTGCGACAGCATCGCCACCGGACGACCGGTCGCGCCTTTGGCTTTCCCGGAACGCCACGCGGTACCGGCGATATCCAGGTGCGCCCAGTTGTACTTGCGGGTAAAGCGCGCCAGGAAGCAGCCCGCGGTAATCGCCCCGCCGGGACGGCCGCCGATATTGGCCATATCCGCAAAGTTAGACTCCAGCTGCTCCTGGAACTCGTCGCCGAGCGGCAGACGCCATGCGCGATCGCCCGCCAGTTCGGACGCACCGATCAGCTCGTGGGCCAGCGGGTTGTGGTTCGACATCAGACCGGTGATGTGATGGCCCAGCGCAATCACGCAGGCGCCGGTCAGCGTGGCCACGTCGATAACGGTTTCCGGCTCGAAGCGCTCAACGTAGGTCAGCACATCGCACAGCACCAGACGCCCTTCGGCATCGGTGTTCAGCACTTCCACCGTTTGCCCGGACATCGTGGTCAACACGTCGCCTGGACGATAGGCGCGGCCGCCCGGCATGTTTTCACATCCGGCCAGCACGCCGACAACGTTCAGCGGTAGCTGAAGTTCGGCAACCATACGCATCACGCCGTACACCGCCGCCGCGCCGCACATGTCGTATTTCATCTCGTCCATGCCTTCGGAAGGCTTGATGGAGATGCCGCCGGAGTCAAAGGTCAGACCTTTACCCACCAGCACGATAGGGCGCGCGTCTTCCGCCGGGTTGCCTTTATATTCGATAACCGACATCAGCGATTCATTTTGCGAACCGTTGCCGACCGCCAGATAAGAGTTCATTCCCAGCTCTTTCATCTGCTGTTCGCCGATAACGCGGGTAATGACGTTCTTACTGTAGGTATCGGCCAGCTGGCGCGCCTGAGAGGCCAGATAGGCGGCATTACAGATGTTTGGCGGCATATTGCCGAGATCTTTCGCCGCTTTGATGCCGGCACCAATCGCCAGACCGTGCTGAATAGCGCGTTCGCCGCTGGTCAGCTCGCGACGGGTTGGGACGTTGAAGACCATTTTACGCAGCGGGCGACGCGGCTCGCTTTTGTTGGTTTTCAACTGGTCAAAGCTGTACAGCGTCTCTTTGGCGGTCTCGACCGCCTGACGCACTTTCCAGTAGTTATTGCGGCCTTTGACGTGCAGCTCGGTCAGGAAGCAGACGGCTTCCATTGAGCCGGTATCATTCAGCGTATTGATTGTTTTCTGAATGACCTGCTTGTACTGACGTTCATCCAGCTCGCGCTCTTTGCCGCAACCAATAAGCAGAATGCGCTCTGACAGAATGTTCGGCACATGGTGCAGCAATAAAGTCTGGCCAGGTTTGCCTTCCAGCTCGCCGCGACGCAGCAGGGCGCTGATATAACCGTCGCTAATTTTATCAAGCTGTTCGGCGATGGGGGAGAGGCGACGTGGTTCAAAGACGCCGACCACGATACAGGCGCTCCGCTGCTTCTCCGGGCTACCGCTTTTTACACTGAACTCCATGCACTATGCTCCTGAATCTTAAAGACAACAGTGGTGGCTACAGATATACTCGTCGTCTTTCAAGTTGCAGATGCGTTGGCTGCGCCTGCTCACCCCTGTCACTTACCTGATGTAAGCTCCGGGGCTTCACAGTCTTGCCGCCTGCCTGCAACTCGAAATCCATAGAGTATAGAAATTGAAAGCTTTCGTAACTCATGTCCGCTGTTGTGGTGACTTCGTGTTAATCTTAACGTTATTACGGCCTTGGTTCGTCAGAAAAGATCCTGATACGCAGAACCAGCGAGTCATTTAATCTTAGCGATGTTTTCGACGACCAAAGAGAATAAATGACGTTTAAGCCATGAAACAAGCAATTTTCCTGCAATAAAACGGGTTTTTACGGGCGTATTTATAGTGATAATCATAAGATATCTGGTTCGTGAGACGCTGAAAAGCCAGTTGGCGATCCTATTCATCCTGCTGCTCATTTTCTTTTGTCAGAAACTGGTCAGGATCCTCGGCGCGGCTGTTGATGGCGATATCCCGACAAATCTGGTGCTCTCGCTGTTAGGGCTGGGCGTACCTGAAATGGCGCAGCTTATTCTGCCCCTGAGTTTATTCCTCGGGCTGCTGATGACGCTGGGCAAACTGTATACCGAAAGCGAAATTACGGTGATGCACGCCTGCGGCCTGAGTAAAGCCGTGCTGGTGAAAGCCGCCATGATCCTGGCGCTCTTTACGGGCGTCGTCGCGGCGGTCAACGTGATGTGGGCCGGCCCCTGGTCTTCTCGTCACCAGGATGAAGTGCTGGCGGAAGCGAAAGCGAACCCCGGCATGGCGGCGCTGGCTCAGGGCCAGTTCCAGCAGGCCAGCGACGGCAGCGCGGTGCTGTTTATTGAGAACGTCAACGGCAACCGCTTCAGCGACGTTTTCCTTGCTCAGCTGCGGCCGCGAGGCAACGCGCGCCCGTCGGTGGTGGTCGCGGATACCGGCGAGCTCTCGCTGCGTAAAGACGGCTCGCAGGTGGTGACCATGAATCAGGGCACCCGCTTTGAAGGCACCGCGATGCTGCGCGACTTCCGCATTACCGACTTCAAAAACTATCAGGCGATAGTCGGCCATCAGGCGGTGGCTTCCGACCCGAACGATACCGAGCAGATGGATATGCGCACCCTGTGGCATACCGATACCGATCGCGCCCGGGCGGAGCTGCACTGGCGCTTCACGCTGGTGGCAACGGTGTTCATCATGGCCCTGATGGTGGTGCCGCTCAGCGTGGTGAACCCGCGCCAGGGCCGCGTGCTGTCGATGCTGCCGGCGATGCTGCTCTATCTGGTGTTCTTCCTGCTGCAAACGTCGATTAAATCGAGCGGCGGTAAAGGCAAAATGGATCCGATGGTCTGGATGTGGGCGGTAAACCTGCTCTATTTCGCGTTGGCCGTGCTGTTGAACCTGTGGGATACGGTGCCGATGCGCCGCTTCCGTGCCCGTTTTAACAAAGGAGCGGCGTGATGCAGGCGTTTGGGGTACTTGACCGTTATATCGGTAAGACGATTTTCAATACCATCATGATGACCCTGTTCATGCTGGTTTCCCTCTCGGGCATCATCAAGTTTGTCGACCAGCTGAAAAAGGCCGGGCAGGGCAACTATGATGCGCTGGGGGCCGGAATCTACACGATTCTCAGCGTGCCGAAAGATATCCAAATCTTCTTCCCGATGGCGGCGCTGCTCGGCGCGCTGCTGGGGCTGGGGATGCTGGCGCAGCGCAGCGAACTGGTGGTGATGCAGGCTTCCGGCTTTACCCGTTTGCAGGTGGCGCTGTCGGTGATGAAAACCGCGATTCCGCTGGTGCTGCTGACCATGGCGATGGGCGAGTGGGTTGCCCCGCAGGGCGAGCAGATGGCGCGTAACTATCGTGCTCAGCAGATGTACGGCGGTTCGCTGCTTTCCACTCAGCAGGGGCTATGGGCGAAAGACGGCCATAACTTTGTGTATATCGAGCGGGTAAAAGGCAACGATGAGCTGGGCGGGGTGAGCATTTACGCCTTTAACGACCAGCGCCGCTTGCAGTCCGTTCGCTATGCCGCTTCGGCAAAGTTCGACACCGAGAATAAGCTCTGGCGACTGTCGCAGGTGGATGAATCCAACCTGACTGACCCGAAACAGGTCACCGGAACGCAGACGGTCAGCGGGACCTGGAAGACCAACCTGACGCCGGACAAGCTCGGCGTGGTGGCGCTGGACCCGGACGCGCTGTCCATCAGCGGCCTGCACAACTATGTTACCTATCTGAAGTCCAGCGGTCAGGATCCGGGCCGCTATCAGCTCAATATGTGGAGCAAAATCTTCCAGCCGCTGTCGGTGGCGGTGATGATGCTGATGGCGCTGTCGTTTATCTTCGGCCCGCTGCGTAGCGTACCGATGGGCGTCAGAGTGGTGACCGGGATCAGCTTCGGCTTTATCTTCTACGTGCTGGACCAGATTTTCGGCCCGCTCACCCTGGTGTACGGCATTCCGCCGATTATCGGCGCGCTGTTGCCGAGCGCCAGCTTCTTCTTGCTGAGCCTCTGGCTGATGATGCGTAAAACCTGACGTCACGCGCCCCCTTCCTGAAGTCAGAAAGGGGGCTTTTTTTAGCGTTTCCGCCCGCCAAGTAAGCTTCCCAGCATTCCCCTGACTATCTGGTTGGTGACCTGACGCACCGCGCTCCTGGCCGCCGTTTGCACAATGCCGTCGCGTTTGCCGCCGCGCGGCCCGGTGGTGCCGAACAGAATGTCTTTGAGCCCGCCGAGCAGACCGTCGTCATCGCCGTTTTGCTGGCCTTTTGCGGGCGGTGATTGCTGCTGCTCCGTTGTGCTCTGAACGCCCTGTTGCAGCATTTCAAAGGCCGATTCACGGTCGATCTCTTCTTCATATTTTCCGTACAGCGCCGAGTGGTTAAGCAGCCCGTTACGTTCGTCATCGGTGACCGGCCCCATACGCGAGCAGGGGGCGATAACCATCGCGCGTTCCACTATCGAAGGGCTGCCTTTCTCATCAAGAAAGGAGATCAGCGCCTCGCCGGTGCCCAGCTCCTGGATCGCCTGTTCGGTACTGAACGCGGGATTCGCGCGCATGGTCTGCGCGGCGGTTTTTACCGCTTTTTGGTCTTTCGGCGTGAAGGCGCGCAGGGCGTGCTGCACGCGATTACCCAGCTGACCGAGAACCGCATCGGGAATGTCCGCCGGGTTTTGTGAAACAAAATAGACCCCGACGGCTTTAGAACGAATCAGGCGAATGACCTGCTCGATTTTATCCAGCAGCACCTGCGGCGCATCGTTAAACAGCAGATGCGCTTCATCAAAGAAAAAGACCAGCTTTGGCTTCTCCTGGTCACCGGCCTCCGGCAGGCGTTCGTAAAGCTCGGAGAGCATCCACAGCAAGCTGGCGGCGTACAGCTTCGGCATCTGGTAAAGCTTTTCGGCGCTCAGGATATTAATCACCCCTTTACCCTCAGCGTCGACGCGCATCCAGTCCTGGATATCGAGCATAGGTTCGCCGAAAAAGTGCTCCGCGCCCTGCTGCTCCAGGGTTAATAATCCGCGCTGAATCGCCCCAACGGAGGCGCTGCTGATGTTGCCGTACTGGTTCTGAAACGCTTTGGCGTTGTCGCCAATGTATTGGGTTATAGCGCGCAGGTCTTTAAAGTCGAGCAGCAGCAGCCCGCGATCGTCGGCGATACGGAAGATGATATTCAGCACCCCGGACTGAACCTCATTGAGGTTGAGCAGGCGAGCCAGCAGCAGCGGCCCGAGATCGGAAACCGTGGCGCGAACCGGGTGGCCTTTTTCGCCAAAAATATCCCATAGCACCACCGGATTGGCGTGCGGCTGCCAGTCCGTTGCGCCGATTTTTTCCAGACGCGCCTGCAGCTTTTCCGAACTTTGGCCCGACTCGGCGATACCGGTGAGGTCGCCTTTCACATCGGCCATAAATACCGGAACGCCGATTTCCGAGAAAGACTCCGCCAGCTTTTGCAGAGTGACGGTTTTACCGGTCCCCGTGGCGCCGGTAATCAAGCCGTGGCGGTTGGCCATAGCGGGCAGTAAATGCAGCTGTTTATCCAGCGTGCGTGCAATCAGCAGAGGTGAGCTCATGAGCGATTTCTCCATTTATCCTGCTGCGAGTATAGGCAACCTGATAGCAAAAGGAGGGAAATCACGCGCACCTTCGCTTATTCACGTCAGGCGCAGTGGCGCTGAATTAACGCGATGCTCTGTTCGATTTCGCGGCGGATATCGTCTTCGCTCCAGTTTGCCAATTCCGGCGCGAAGGGTTCGAACGCATACACGCCCTGATAGCCGCGCGCCTCCAGGTTTTTGACCTGCTCGCAGCTTTGCAGCTGGTCTTTTGCGCTCAGCATGATGCGCTCATTGTCGGTAAGGGCTTCGCGCGGGCGGGTATCCTCTACGCCGGAAAGATGGACCAGACCGATTTCGCCGATATCCACCTGGTTAAACTCCTGCTCCGCCTGCGGATAAAGATGATGATGGAAGGTATCTATCAGCAGCTTAAACGGCACCCGCGCGTCGTGGATCAGCGTTTGCGCCTGCGCCGAGGAGCGGAGCGAGCTCTGCGGGAAACCGAGCGGCTCCACCAGCCCCTGAATACCGTAGAAGGCGAATAGCGGCGCCAGGTCACGCAGGGCGTTAAGGGTTTCGCTCGCCGGAACCTCGGTACCATCGTTCAGCGGGCACAGCACCAGCGATTTGGCGCCAACGGCTTTGGCTTCTTTCAGCAATGACTCCGTCAGGCTACGAACCTCTGCGGTGCGGCAGTTGAAGGGGTAGACCGCATTGATAGTGAGGATCTCAATATGGTAGCGGTCAGCCAGCTCTCGCACCTGCTGGTGGCTCAGGTCGTCGGTTACTTTTCCGCTGGGGAGGTCGTTACGTAGCTCGACTTTGTTCAACCCCAGGCTGTTCACCAGCCGGAAAAAGGCCTCAATGCTGAGTGACGGGGCGATCTTGCGGTTGATGCAGAAACGTTGCGATGCAATAGCCATTTTGACTCTCCAGAAATGTAGGGATCGGATTCGTTCGAATGCCTCATAGTCAAAACATTTATTCCAAAATTAGCAATGTATGAAATGGTGATTTTTTGAGCCGACTCGCAAAATATTTTTCTGCTGCGTTTTAAAGAGCACGGGTTGCAGGTGGTGCTAAATCTCAACTCTTTTTATCGTGCTTTAGTCCGCAAGCCGGCAATTTCTTACACGAAATTGCGACCATCATCACCAAAATAGAATTTCACTAGCTATCAATATTGAAATATTAATTTCATTTTACTACGGTTACAGCACAGCAGATCCAGTAATGGGCCGTACTGCGTTGGCCCCCGATACCCCATACAGATGAGGCGAGAGCATGACTATCACAGGAAACTTTATTGGCGGGAAAACCGTTACCAGCGGCAGCAGCAAAACAATGCCGGTTTTCGACCCCGCGACGGGCAAAGTGGTCAGCGAAGTCACGTTATCGACCGCGCAGGAAGTCTCTGACGCCATTCAGGTGGCGCGTGATGCTTTTGAAAGCTGGTCGCGCACCACGCCGCTGCGCCGCGCCCGCGTGATGTTCAATTTTAAAATGTTACTGGAACAGCACGCTGAAGAGCTGGCGGGGATTATCGTCAGCGAACACGGTAAAGTGTTTTCCGACGCGATGGGGGAGCTGACGCGCGGCATGGAAGTCGTTGAGTTTGCCTGCGGTATTCCGCACCTGATCAAAGGGGAGTTCTCATCGGATGTCGGCACCGGCGTTGATAGCTATTCTCTGATGCAGCCGCTGGGCGTGGTGGCGGGCATTACGCCGTTCAACTTCCCGGCGATGGTACCGATGTGGATGTTCCCGCTGGCGCTGGCCTGCGGCAACAGCTTTGTCCTGAAGCCGCCAGCGCTGGCGCCTACTGCCGCGGTGCGTTTGGCGGAATTGCTGAAACAAGCGGGTCTGCCGGATGGCGTCTTTAACGTCGTGCACTGCAGCAACGAAGATGCCGAGCAGCTATACCGGGACCCGCGGATCGCGGCGGTAAGCTTTGTCGGATCTTCCGGCGTGGCGGAGCATATTTATAAAACCGCCAGCGCTTATGGCAAGCGGGTACAGGCGTTTGGCGCGGCGAAAAACCACGCGATTGTGATGCCGGATGCCGATCTTGATGCCACCGTGAATGCCATTATGGGCGGCGCGTTCGGCTCGGCGGGCGAGCGCTGCATGGCGCTGCCGGTGGTGGTCGCCGTGGGTGATGAAACGGCGGATAAACTGATTGCGCGCCTGAAGCCGCTGGTGGAATCCCTGAAGGTTGGGCCGGGCTGTATGCGCGGAAAAGAAGAGAACGAAATGGGGCCGGTCGTCTCCGATACCCATCAGAAAAAAGTGCTGGGATATATTGATAAAGGGGTCAGCGAGGGGGCGACGCTGGTGGTTGACGGACGCAAGCCGCAGGTGCCCGGGTTTGAAGAGGGATACTATGTCGGCGGAACGCTGTTCGACAACGTCACGCCGGAGATGACTATCTGGCGCGAAGAGATTTTTGGCCCGGTGCTGGGGATTGTTCGCGTGGCGGATTACCACAGCGCGCTGGAGCTGGTGAACAGCCATGAGTTCGGCAACGGTAGCGCCGTCTTTACCAGCAACGGCCACACCGCGCGAGAATTTGTCCATGATGTCCAGGCCGGAATGGTTGGGGTCAACGTACCGGTACCCGTTCCCATGGCCTTCCATAGCTTTGGCGGCTGGAAACGCTCCGTATTCGGCGCACTGAACGTCCATGGCCCGGACGGCGTGCGCTTCTATACGCGTATGAAAACCGCCACCGTCCGCTGGCCGCAGGGTCAGCAAACCGTATCTGAATTCAGTATGCCGACGTTAGGCTAATCGGCGAAGGAGAGCGCCATGTCTTTACTGGCTAAAGCAAAAAAAGAAGGGCAGATTCAGCACATCACCCCGCAGAGCGCGGGGTGGAAGTACATTGGTTTTGATGTCTGGATGTTAAAGAAAGGGCAAACCGTCACCCTGGAAAGCGGCGATCGCGAACTGTGCCTGGTGCTGGTTGCCGGCCTGGCTTCGGTAAAAACCACGCAGGCGGATTTTCCGAACCTCGGCCAGCGTATGTCGCCGTTTGAGCGGACGCCGCCCTGGTCAGTCTACGTGCCGCCGCAGGATAAAGTCGAAGTGACTGCGGATTCAGACCTCGAGCTGGCCGTATGCAGCGCCCCGGGTAAAGGAACCTTCCCTGCACGGGTTATCTCCCCGCAGGACGTGGGCGTAGAGCATCGCGGTAAAGGGCGTAACCAGCGGCTGGTGCACAATATTCTGCCGGATAGCGCGCAGGCGGACTGCCTGCTGGTGGTGGAGGTTTACACCGACGAAGGGGCGACCAGCTCATGGCCGTCGCACAAGCACGACACGGCGCTGCCGGGACAGGAAACCCAGCTGGAAGAGACCTACTATCACCGTTTCGATCCGCCGCAGGGTTTTGCCTTCCAGCGCGTCTATACCGATGACCGCAGCCTTGATGCATGCATGGCTCCCTACAACCACGATGTGGTCATGGTGCCGCGCGGCTATCATCCGGTGGCGGCGATTGCCGGATATGACAGCTACTATCTGAACGTGATGGCCGGCCCGGATCGCAAATGGATGTTTACCTGGGAAGAGGATCACGCGTGGATCAATAGCCCTGATTATCCCCGCCACGATTAGCATCGGTTGAGGATAAAAAGGCCGGTTAGCCATGCTTACCGGCCTTTTTGATCCTGTTACCCGAATAAGATCGTCGTCGCAATTCTGCCATATCCCCGGCTCGCGCTGCGCTTAGCCGGGCTACGGGTTTACCGTCGTCTGCGGACAAGTAGCCCGGATAAGACGTTTACGTCGCCATCCGGGAATAATGAAAAGCTTAAGCCAGCTGCTTCGTCTCTGCATCTTTGCTGCTGTTCAGCGCCAGCGAGACCGCCAGCGTTTGAGCCAGGCACAGCGAGGCCACCTGCGAGCGGAAACCATCAACCTGCGCCTCGCGCACCACAAAGCAGACGTCGCTGAAGGCCGCCAGCGGGCTGACCTGGCTGTCGGTAATCGCTATCTGCCGTGCTTTACGCTGCGCGCCGAGCTCCACCAGTTCAACCACTTCCCGCGCATACGGAGAGAAGCTCACCGCCACCACGACATCTTTCGGCCCGACCAGGCTGAGCTGCTCGGTAAACATGCCGCCCAGACCGTCAATCAGGAACGCTTTACGGTCCAGATGGCGCAGGGCGTAGGTCAGATAGGAGGCGACGCTAAAGGAGCGGCGCAGGCCAATAACGTAGATATTCTCAGCTTCCGCCAGCAGCGCGACCGCGCGCTGCAGATCGTCGCCGGAGGTCTGCATCGCCAGCTGCTGCAGCGCCTGGGTATTGACCATGGTGAACATATTCAGGATTTCGGTCGGCGTTTCCGGCGGGGTTGCGTCATCCGTGGTGGTCTGGCGGAACAGACGCGCGCGCTCGGTATAGTTAGCCGTCTCTTCCATCAGGTGCTGCTTGAACATCTGCTTCATTTCGTTGAAGCCGCTAAAACCAAAGGCGTTAGCGAAGCGGATCAGCGTGGAAGGGGGGACGTCAGCTTGTTGCGCGATAGAGGCCACGGTGTCGAAAGCCACGCTATTGCTGTTATCGAGAATATAGCGGGCTACCTGTTTCAGGCGTTTGCTTAACGTGTCGTAGCGACGCCTGATTTCATCCTGCAAGATGGTAAGTTGGGTCGGATTATTGGCCATAGATTGCGCTCTGAGAAAATGAAAGGAATATAATTTCCAGTGTATCAAATGAAGCGAATTTTTCATTTACTACGATGAAATACGCGATTCATTTCACGAAGATCCAGAAAAAAGCCCGCATCTTCTGAAGAGGATGCGGGCCTGGGCGGAATCAGCCGCGGGCTTCTCGCCAGTAGCCGATGAGCGTGAGGTAGTTGCGTTTCACTTCGTTAATCAGCGCCTCGTCGCTGAGCTCTCCCTGCATCCAGCGCCGTGAAGGCTGGCCAAAAATGGTGCGTCCTACGGCAAAACCTTTGATCATCGGATGCTTCGCCGCTTCGGCAAAACCGGCGCGCAGACGGTCCGAAGGGGCGTCCAGGCCGAGGATTAAGATCCCGCGGCACCAGCTATCTTCGCGCGCGATCAGTTTGCCAATCCTTTCCCATTCCGCGCTCGACAGCGGCGGCAGCTTCCACCAGTCCGGCTGGATGCCCAGCTGATAGAAGTGCTCCAGCATGTCGTGGTAGTGGCGTTCATCTTTATCCGGGCCGTTTTCCGGCAGAATAATTTCCAGCAGCAGCTCATGCCCGGACTTGTTGCACGCCTGCCAGACCTCCAGCAGCAGCGCATCCTGTTCGGCGCGCAGCTCGGCCGGATCGGCCGGATGATAGAAGACCAGGCATTTCACCACGTGCTCCAGCGGCCAGTCGATCAGCTGGGAACCGATGTTGCCATGTTCCAGACGCAGCGGGCGCGAGCTCGGCATTTCAATCGGTCGACCAATCCACCAGCCCTTGCCGGTGATGGCATTGAGCGAGCGCTGGCCGTAGGTGCCATCGGCGAGGATGCCGCTGCGACCGTCAAGACCGGCTTCGTCTGCGGCGGCTTCCGCGGCCGCCAGCAGCAGCAGCTTCAGCTGCGGAATGCAGGATTCATCACGCCCGGTTTCCAGCGCCAGATCTGCCAGCTGTTTACGGTGGTCAAAGGCGAAAATGCACAGCTCCGGCCACGCCTGGCGGCGGCTGGTGACGCGATGGAGATGGTTGAGACGATCGTCGATATCCGGACGCGGCACCGATTCTGCCCGCGACAGATAGTCGTCAAGCTCGGCTTTGGTCGGCATTGCGGGTGCGCAGCCGTGGCGTGAAACCACCAGCGCGCCGCAGGCGTTAGCGTAGCGGCAGGCCTGCTCCCAGCCTTCATCGTTAAGCCAGCCGCGCAGCAGGCCGGACATAAAGGCATCGCCCGCGCCCAGGACGTTAAGCACGTCTACGCGTACGCCCTGCTGCAGCGGCACGCTATCCCAGCTGTCGGGAATAGCGCCTTCCAGCACCACGCAGCCCATCGGACCGCGCTTGCAAACCAGCGTCGCTTTCGTGGCGTTACGCACGTTTTTCAGCGCGGTCAGGGTATCGGTGCTGCCGCCGGCAATATGAAACTCCTCTTCTGTCCCCACCACTAAATCGAACAGATGCAGGACTTCCTGCAGCTGGCTGGTCACCTGGCCGGATTCAATGAAACGCGTTTCACCGTCTCCTAAAGACGTTAACCCCCAAAGCACCGGACGATAGTCGATATCCAGCGCGGTACGCAGGCCGTGACGGCGGGCGTACTCCAGCGCCTTCAGCACCGCTTCGCGCGTGTTAGAGTGCGAAAGGTGGGTGCCGGTTACCGCCAGCGCCCGGGAAGAGGCGATGTACTCTTCCTTAATATCTTCTGGCGAAAGGGCCATATCGGCGCAGTTATCGCGGTAAAAAATCAGCGGAAACGTCTCCTGATCTTTAATCCCCAGCATCACTAACGCCGTCAGGCGCTGCTTATCGGTGATCAGATATTCGGTATCGACGCCGGCGCGGCTCAGGGTTTCGCGTAGAAAACGACCATTATGCTCATCGCCCACGCGAGCGAGCATTGCCGATTTTAATCCCTGAATGGCGGTGCCGAAGGCGACGTTGCCGGAAGAGCCACCCAGGTATTTAGAAAAACTGGCGACATCTTCCAGCCTCGCGCCAATCTGCTGGGCATAGAGATCGACTGCCACCCGGCCAATACAGATGACGTCGAGTCGCTTTACTGCTGCATTCATAGCTAGGGTTTCCTTTTGCATTTCTGCTGTACGGAAGAGTCGGGATACCGACAGCGTCTCCGAAAACAGCCTGAGGGTTATTGGTTATCTCTAGTTTGAGAAATAAATATTTCATTTGCAAACTAGATCGAAATTAAAAAACCAAAAATGTGAGGGATATACCACTATGCCGCGCTGAGCCTCATTCTGCCTCGGATCCTGGGCTGCGGCTGAAAGTTGAACCAGAGCCCTTTTAGATGCGGTCTTTACCTATGATTTTTAAGGGGATATTAAGAGGTGGGCCGCGTAATTTGCGCGTTATCCCGTATACAGGATGCGAATGAAACGGGTGAAATGCATAGAGAGTTTGATCGCTCTCGCAAAATGAAATATTTCTTCTGTATTTCTATTTAATGAAAAAAATGTTTGCCTATAATCCAGAAGTATTCCAGTGACGTTAACGATTTCCCTGACTCATCGCTGTATCGCTGGGCAGGGCAAAACGCGAACCCACACGCAAATACTGAACAATAAGGATTGGGCAACATGGGCAAACTGAGACTGACAATGGCGCAGGCGCTGGTGAAGTTCCTGGATAACCAGTACCTGGAAGTCGATGGCGAAGAGCATAAGTTCGTCAAAGGCATCTTTGCTATCTTTGGCCACGGCAACGTGTTGGGAATGGGTCAGGCCCTTGAACAAGATAGCGGTGAAATGCGGGTCTATCAGGGGCGTAACGAGCAAGGGATGGCGCATGTCGCCACCGGTTTTGCCAGACAGTCCCTGCGTCGTCAGATTATTGCCTGCACCTCCTCCATTGGCCCCGGCGCGGCGAACATGATTACCGCTGCCGCCACCGCGACCGCCAACCGCATCCCGCTGCTGCTGCTGCCGGGCGATGTGTTTGCGACCCGCCAGCCTGACCCGGTGCTGCAGCAAATCGAACAGAGCCACGATCTCAGCATTACCACTAACGACGCGTTTCGCGCGGTGAGTAAATATTGGGATCGCATCACCCGTCCGGAACAGCTGATGAGCGCCTGCATCAACGCCATGCGCGTGTTGACCGACCCGGCGGAAACCGGTGCGGTCACGCTCTGTCTGCCGCAGGATGTCCAGGGCGAAGCCTGGGATTATCCGGAATCCTTCTTTACCCGCCGGGTACACCGCCTTGATCGCCGTCCGGCCAGCGCCGCGCAGCTGGCGGATGCCGTGGCGGCGATTAAAGCCAGCCGTAAGCCGCTGATCGTCTGCGGCGGCGGGGTGAAATACTCCGGCGCCGGCGAGGCGTTGACCCGTTTTGCCGAGCGCTACGGCGTGCCGTTTGCCGAAACTCAGGCGGGTAAAGGCAGCGTTGTCTCTTCGCATCCGTATAACGTGGGCGGCGTCGGCGAAACCGGCTGCCTGGCGGCGAACCTGCTGGCGAAAGAGGCGGATCTGGTCATCGGTCTCGGCACGCGTTTCAGCGATTTCACCACCTCGTCAAAATGGATTTTCCAGCACCCGGGCGTGCGCTTCCTCAATATTAACGTCAGCAACTTCGACGCCTGGAAGCTGGATGGCATCCCGATGCTGGCGGATGCTCGCGAAGCCCTCACTGCCCTGGACGACGCCCTGTCCGGCGAATCCTGGCAGGCTGGCTGGGGCGAGCAGATTGAAAGCGTGCAGAGCCGCCAGCTGAAAGAGACCCAGCGCGTTTACCAGGCGGTCTGGCAGGAAACCGCTTTCGTCCCGGAAATCGACGACCATCTGGATCGGGAATCGGTGTATCGCGAATTTCGCCAGATAACCGACTCCACCCTGACGCAAAGCAGCGTCCTTGGCGTACTCAACGAAACGCTGCCGGCGGATGCGGTGATTGTGGCGGCGGCAGGTAGCCTGCCGGGAGACCTGCAGCGCGTCTGGCGCAACCGGGCCACCAACACCTATCACGTGGAATACGGCTACTCCTGCATGGGGTACGAAGTCAGCGCCGCGCTGGGCGTGAAGTTAGCCCAACCGCAAAGCGAGGTCTATTCGCTGGTCGGCGACGGCTCGTTCATGATGCTGCACTCCGAGCTGGTGACCTCCCTGCAGGAGCGCGCGAAGATCAACATCGTGTTGCTCGACAACATGGCCAACGGCTGCATTAACAACCTGCAAATGGAGCACGGTATGGACAGCTTCGGCACCGAGTTCCGCTTCCGCTGCGCCGAATCGGGCCAGCTGCAGGGCGGCCTGGTGCCGGTAGATTTCGCCACCGTCGCTGCCGGCTACGGCTGCAAAACCTGGCGCGTCACGACGCTAGAAGAACTACGCCACGCGCTGGACGCCGCGCGCCGCGAAACCGTCAGCACCCTGATAGACATTAAAGTGCTGCCGAAAACCATGGTGCACAAATACGGCAGCTGGTGGAACGTCGGCGTCGCGCAGTCTGCGCTCTCCGAGCGGATCCGCAAGGTGGCGCAAATGATCAATGAAAAACGCGCTCAGGCGCGGGATTACTAAAACAGAACACAAACCCTGAACCCTACAAATCTCGGGAGAAAACCAACTATGTCACTCAAATTAGGTGTCATCGGTGCCGGCGCTATCGGTAAAGAGCATATCCGTCGTTGCACTCAGGTACTGCAGGGAGCCACGGTAGTGGCGGTTTCGGATATCAACGAAGAGAACGCCCGCGCCGCGGTTGCGCTGCCGGGCGTGCACGCCGAAGTGTACGCCGACGGTCATGACGTGATTAAGGCCAGCGATGTGGACGCTATTCTGGTCACCTCATGGGATCCCACCCACGAAGAGTACACCCTGGCCGCCATCGCCGCCGGGAAGCCGGTGTTCTGCGAGAAGCCGCTGGCGATGAGCGCGGAAGGCTGCCGCCGTATCGTTGATGCGGAAATGAAGGCCGGTCGCCGCCTGGTGCAGGTTGGATTTATGCGCCCTTACGACGAAGGCTATCTGGCGCTGAAAAAAGTGATCGATGACGGCGACATCGGCGCGCCGCTGATGCTGCGCTGCGCGCACCGCAACCAGTCGGTGGGCGAGGATTACATCACCAACATGGCGATCACCAACACCCTGATTCACGAACTGGACGTTCTGCGCTGGCTGCTGAATGACGACTATGTTTCCGTGCAGGTGCGCTTCCCGCGCTCCACGTCCCACACCCACGCGCGCCTGAAAGACCCGCAGATCGTGTCGTTTGAAACCAAAAAAGGCACGCTGATCGACGTGGAAGTCTTCGTGAACTGCCAGTACGGCTACGACATCCAGTGTGAAGTGGTAGGGGAAACCGGGATTGCCCGCCTGCCTGAGCCGTCGGCTGTGCAAATGCGCAAAGCCGCTAACCTGTCGACCGCTATCCTGACCGACTGGAAGGATCGCTTTATCAAAGCGTATGACGTTGAACTACAGGCCTTTATCAATGATGTTCAGGCCGGCCAGCTGCACGGCCCATCGGCGTGGGATGGCTACGCGGCGTCCGTTGCTGCCGACGCCTGTATCAAAGCCCAGGAAACCAGCGAGCCGGTTGAGGTGACGCTGCCGGAATGCCCGGCATTCTACAAACGCTAATCCCGCTTTGCTGACGGAACTTCTTTGCACAGGTAACGACGATGAAAATTGCTTTTGACGTTGATGTCATTAAAGACCTCGGGGTAACCCGAATGGTCCATCAGGTGGCGGAGTGGGGCTACAAGTACATTGAGCAATCGCCGCACCCGCAGATCAACCCGTTCTACAAGCACCCGCGCGCCAGCCGGGAAATTATGGCTGAGTACAAGCAGGCGCTGCGCGATACCGGCGTGGAGCTCTCCTCGTTTATCTGCGTCTACCGCTGGTCCGGTCCGGATGAGCTGCGCCGTCAGGCGGCAGTGAAAAACTGGAAACGGCTGATCGAAATCGCGGTTGAAATGGGTGTACAGGTGATCAACACCGAGTTCTCCGGCGATCCTAACCAGCCCGAGATTTGCGATGAGATGTTCTATCGCTCCATGGAAGAGCTGCTGCCGATATTTGAGCGCGAAGGCATCCGCGTTGAAATTCAGGCACATCCGTGGGACTTCTGCGAAGAGAACAACGAAACCGTCGATATCGTGAAGTCGTTCCGCAGCGATAACGTTAAGTACGTTTACAGCGTCCCGCACACCTTCTTCTATGACAAAGGCGTGGGCGACGTTGAGAAGATGCTGCGCTACGCGGGAAGCGATCTCTCCCATGTGCTGATCGCGGATACCCGCAACCATACAAAACACTGCCGCTATATCGTTAACCCACCGGGCGTAGATGCCGTCGTTCACCAGCACGTGGGCGTCGGAGAAGGGGATGTTGATTTCGACGCGCTGTTCCGCACTCTACGCGATATGAAATTTGCCGAGCAGACCTTCAAGGTCGGCGGTGAGCCGATTGTGGCCACCTCGCTGTTCGGCTACCCGGAAAAGATGAAATACCAGGCAGTGGAAACCCGTGAACTCATCGAACGTGAATTGCTGCGCCGGTAAGGCGCAGCGGCAGGAGCCCCCTACTATGAACAAAGATAACGTAAAACTGGCTATCGCCCCGATTGGCTGGACTAACGACGATATGCCGGAGCTGGGCAGCGAGAATACTTTCCAGCAAATCGTCAGCGAAATGGCGCTGGCGGGCTTTACCGGCAGCGAAGTCGGCAGCAAATATCCACGCGATCCGGCGGTTCTCAAGCCGATGCTGGATATCCGCGGCATTCAGATTTGCAACGCCTGGTTCAGCACCTTTTTTGCTAACGGCCAGCGGGAAAAGACCATTGATGAATTCGTTAACCACATGAATTTCCTGCATGCTATGGGCGCGAAAGTGATCGGCTGCTCTGAGCAGAGCGGCAGCATCCAGGGGCTGGAAAAGCCCATCCTGGAGAATGCGAAACCGTGCTTTAGCGAAGAAGAGTGGCAGCGGGTGGCGGAAGGCTATAACACCCTCGGTCGCCTGGCGGCGGAAAAGGGCATGCAGGTTTGTCTGCACCACCATATGGGCACCGGTATCCAGACGACGGCAGAGATCGACAAGTTTATGTCGCTGGTGGATGACAAAGTCTTCCTGCTCTACGACACCGGACACGCCTGGTATTCCGAAGGCGGCGAAGAGCCGATGCTGGCGATTCTGAAAAAATATCTGCCGCGCATTAACCACGTGCACCTGAAAGACGTGCGTCCGCCGGTGATCGAGCAGGTGCGTCGCGAAGGGCTCTCCTTCCTGGACGGCGTGAAGAAGGGGACCTTCACCGTGCCGGGCGACGGCGTCATTGATTTCCGTCCGGTGTTCAAGCTGCTGGACGAGCATGGCTATAAAGGCTGGATGGTGGTTGAGGCCGAGCAGGATCCGGCGCTGGCCAACCCATTCGAATACGCCGTAAAAGCGCGCAAATATATCCGCGAGACGGCAGGAATCTAATCGTTGTTTTATTTTCAGGCCATACGTCGTATGGCCTGCTTTTTTTACCCCATCACTCAGCAGTAGCTCAAGACGTAGAACGAAAACAACACGTCGGTGAGGCCTCGGCCTCTGCATTCAGACTAGAGCAAATCTTCCCTCAAACAAGGCGGGTTACTGGAGTCTATTATGTCTAAGGAACAATATCTTACACTCAATAAAGCGTCGGGACCGAATAGCGAGACCCCGACAACGCCCTTTGTAAAAGTTGTCGCCCTGATCGCGACGCTTGGCGGTTTACTTTTTGGCTATGATACCGGGGTGATTTCCGGTGCCTTACTCTTTATGGGCACCGAGCTTCATCTTACTCCCTTTACCACCGGTCTGGTCACCAGCTCGCTGCTATTCGGTGCCGCCTTTGGCGCGCTGCTTTCTGGCAATCTGGCGAATGCAGCGGGCAGAAAGAAAATTATTCTGTGGCTGGCGGTGCTTTTTGCCATCGGCGCGATAGGCACCTCTATGGCGCCGGACGTTAACTGGATGATTTTCTTTCGCCTTATTCTCGGCGTGGCGGTCGGCGGGGCGGCGGCCACCGTTCCGGTCTATATTGCCGAGATAGCTCCCGCGAATAAGCGCGGACAGCTGGTTACTTTGCAGGAGCTGATGATCGTATCCGGTCAGCTGCTGGCCTATATTTCTAATGCCACGTTCCATGAAGTCTGGGGCGGGGAAAGCACCTGGCGCTGGATGCTGGCGGTGGCGACGCTACCCGCCGTGCTGCTCTGGTTTGGCATGATGTTTATGCCGGATTCACCGCGCTGGTACGCGATGAAAGGGCGCCTGGCGGAAGCCCGTCGCGTGCTTGAGCGCACCCGGCATAAAGATGATGTTGAGTGGGAGCTGCTGGAGATCACCGAAACGCTGGATGAGCAGCGCAATCTCGGTAAGCCCCGGTTCAGCGAGATTATGACCCCGTGGTTGTTCAAGCTGTTTATGATCGGTATTGGTATAGCGGTTATCCAACAGCTTACCGGTGTAAATACCATTATGTACTATGCTCCCACGGTACTGACCTCGGTTGGTATGACTGATAATGCCGCGCTGTTTGCCACTATCGCCAATGGCGTAGTCTCAGTATTGATGACATTCGTTGGCATCTGGATGCTTGGCAAAATTGGCCGTCGCCCGATGACCATGATTGGTCAGTTTGGCTGCACCGCTTGCCTGGTCTTTATCGGTGCGGTCAGCTATCTGCTGCCGGAGACGGTTAACGGCCAGCCTGATGCGCTGCGCGCCTATATGGTTCTGGCAGGGATGTTACTGTTTCTGAGCTTTCAGCAGGGGGCGCTATCGCCAGTGACCTGGCTGCTCATGTCGGAAATATTTCCAACTCGCCTGCGCGGTATTTTTATGGGGGGGGCGGTATTTTCAATGTGGATTGCCAACTTCCTGATCTCCCTGTTCTTCCCGATACTGCTGGCGTGGTTAGGGCTTTCAGGCACCTTCTTTATCTTCGCCGGTATTGGCGTATTTGGCGCGATATTCGTAATTAAATGCGTACCGGAAACCCGCCACCGTAGTCTTGAACAAATCGAGCACTATCTGCGGGATAAGCTGGACACCAGTGAAGAAGGGCAGGCCGCCAGGGCCCGGCGAATAGTGGCTGAATCGCAGGCGGATAAAGTGTAAGGCTGATTGCCAACGGTATCTGCAATGCTGGAGCGGTGCTCAGCGGTCTGCACGGTCCGGGCTAACGAGCCGTATCGAACGAACCCCTCCCCTTGAAAAGGGGGAGGGGGCACACTGCTTCCGTACGGTATTGCAGAAGATACCTCAGCTATCTGCGGGGATAGTGAGGGAAAGGCCTACTTCACTTCCGCCAGCGCGGTCTTATCGACGTAGGGCTTCATCAGCGCATCGGCCTCCTTCTGCGCCGCCTGCACCGCGGCTTCCGGGGTGACTTTGGCATCGTTGACCACCGCGGCCAGCTGGTTTTCCATCGCTTTACGCACGGCAACGGTCTCCCAGGTGGAGTACCACGGATGGGCATACTTCAGCTGTTCGAGGGCGATAGCCGCGCGCGGATCCTGCTGCAGATACGCCTTCATTTCCGGCGTATCGTAGGCGGCCTTACGCGGGGAGAAGTAGCCGGTAAAGCGGCTCCAGGCGCCGTTGACCTGCGGGCTCACCAGATACGTCAGGAACTGATACGCCGCTTTTTTCTGCGCGTCGTTGATGCCCTTGAAGCTCACCAGGCTGGCGCCGCCGATCGGTACCGCGCGCTGCTCTTTGGCCGGCAGCATCGCCACGCCCAGCTCAAAATCTTTGCTGTTCTCGCGCATAAAGCCCAGCGCGCCGGTGCTCAGCATCGCCATCCCGACTTTGCCGGAGAAGAAGCTGGCGCCGATCTGTTTCGAATTCAGCACGCCGGAAGGCATGACTTTGTCTTTATAGACCAGGTTCTGCCAGAAGCGCAGGGCGCCGATGGTGGTTGGCGTGTTGTAATAGACTTCGCCCGGATAGTCCTCGTTAAAGTATTTTCCGCCGTTGGCGCGCACCAGCGCCGAGAAGATCCAGCCGCCGTAATCATCGTTGGTCGACGGCAGCATGATCCCCCACTGGCCTTTGCTTTCGTCGGTCAGCTTTCTGGCGTCCGCCAGCAGCTCGGCCCAGGTTTGCGGCGGCTGTTTGATCCCGGCCCGATCGAACATCGTTTTGTTGTAGTAGAGGATCGGCGTCGAGTTATGGAACGGGATCGCATAGGTGGTGCCCATCACCTGGGCGTTTTTATGCATTGCGGGCCAGAAGGCCTTCACCAGGAAATCCCCCGCTTTTTGATCGCCATACTGGAACAGCTCGTCCATCGGCAGGATCTCATCCTTCAGCGCCAGATCGGTGGTGAAGTTAGCGGACATAATCACCAGCGCGGGCGGCTGCCCGGCCTTCTGCGCCGATTCGGCTTTGATCTTGGTGGTGTCGTAGTTGCCGGTAAAGATCCCGCGCACTTCGACATCCTGCTGCGACTCGTTGAATTGCTTAATGACGCGGGTCATCTCCATGGTCAGCTTGCCGTCCACCGGCGCCGGAAACATGAAGTCGATCTTCTCTTTCGCCAGCGCCGCGCCGCTCAGGGCAAGGCTGAGCCCAACCGCGAGAGCGGTGAGAGGTTTAAACATGGTCTGTCTCCATCAGTAAATTATGCTGTTTCTCAGCATGAAAAAGATGCACATCGGCAGGTGAAAAGCCGAGGATCAGCGAATCGCCTTTCTCCGGCACCGCGCCGCGATGGCGACGGCTAAAGCGTAGGGTGCCGATGGGGGTGCTGACGTGGAGCAAATAATCGGCTCCCATCAGTTCTCGTTGCAGCACGGTGGCGGGCAGGCGCAGATGGCTCTCCTCCACGCGGTCGCTGATATGTTCCGGGCGAATGCCTAACCACACCCGGGATTCTTCACGGTAGCGCGGCGGCAGCGGATAGCGCAACTCACCCAGTAATACCTCACCATCAGCGCAGGGCAGTGAGAGCAGATTCATCGCCGGAGATCCGATAAACCCGGCGACAAACAGGTTGGCCGGGTTGGCGTACAGATACTCCGGTCGCCCGACCTGCTGTACGTGGCCGCCGTTCATCACCACGATGCGGTCGGCCATCGACATCGCTTCCGTCTGGTCATGGGTGACGTAGACAGTGCTGGTTCTGAGCTGCTGGTGGAGGTCCATAATGCTGTCGCGCACTTCGCTACGCAGGCGGGCGTCGAGGTTGGAGAGCGGCTCATCCATCAGGAACAGGCGCGGATTGCGCACAATCGCCCGCGCCATCGCCACCCGCTGCCGCTGGCCGCCGGAGAGCTTCGCCGGTTTGCGATCGAGCAGGGTATCCAGCTGCAGCATCTGCGCGACTTTATCCACCCGCGGCTGCCAGCTGGTCTTCTCCTCTTTGCGCACCTTCATGCCGAAGGTGATGTTGTCGCGCACCGACAGGTGCGGAAACAGCGCATAGTTCTGGAAGATCATCGCGAAGTTGCGCTCTCTGGGCGACATTTCGGTGATGTTCTCATCGTGCAGCCAGATCTCCCCCTCGCTGACCGGCTCCAGCCCGGCGAGCAGGCGCAGCAGGGTGCTTTTACCGCAGCCGGACGGGCCCACCAGCACCACGAATTCCCCTTCGCGAATATCCAGCGACAGGGCGCTGAGGGCCGGTTTACCGTCAAACTGTTTACTGATGTTTTGCAGACTAAGCATGGCGTTTAGCAATCTTCCGTTGGGCAGCTGATATTTTCGTCGTACATCCACGGTCCGGCGTAATGGGTCAGAGGATGCTGATAGCTCACCCACTGCTCGTCGACCTGGCGATGCATCAGGCACGACGCCGGAGAGAGGTCGTAATACGGACGGGTATCTTCATGAAAATAGGGCACCTGGTGGACGGTTCCCGGGATGGTGGAGATGATGGCCTGGCGATACTGGGTCATGGTCAGGCTGTGGTTATGGCCGCAGAAAATGCGCGTCAGCGACGGGAAACGCTCAACCAGCGCCAGCAGACGATGGCCGTTTTCGCAGGCGATAGGGTCCATCTGCGCGTTGCCCAGCGGCAGCGGCGGATGATGCATAAACACCGTCGCCGGTTTATCGCCGCCATCAAACAGCTGGGCTTCCAGCCACTTGATGGTTTCCTCGGTCAGCCAGCCTTTCGACGTACCCGCCCGGCTGGAGTCGATAAACAGCAGGCGAGTGGCAAAATCGTCTACCGCGTAGTGCATGTTTTGCGCGTCGCGGCCGAGTTGCGGGCACAGCGGATGCAGGTATTCCAGAAACAGCGCTTTATCGTCGTGGTTGCCGGGAATGAGATACAGCGGATAGTTCAGGCTGCCGAGGATCTGGCGGGCGACCTCATACTCTTCCGGGCGGCCGCAGTTGACGATATCGCCGCTCACCACCACCGCGTCCGGACGCTCCTGCAGGGCATTCAGCTGGGAGACGACGTCGGCATTGGCGGCGTTGACGTCAATAAAGCCGTACAGCTTCTGGCCGCGGCTGCGGAAATGGGTATCGGAAATTTGCGCTAACAGCATGAAGAGCTCCTTATTTGATCCCGGAGAAGCCGAAGCTTCGCAGGAACTGTTTCTGGAAGAGGATGAACGCCAGCATCAGCGGCAGGCAGACCATCAGCGTGCCGGCGCCGATGATGCCCCACTGACCGCCGGATTCTGCGCCCATGGCGAACGAGACCAGCCCCACGGTCAGCACCTGTTTGTCCGGGTCGTTCAGCATCATCAGCGGCCACAGATACTCGTTCCAGTGGTAGGTAATGCTGACGGTGGCGAAGGCCAGCACCGACGGCCAGGACATCGGCAGCAGCACGCGGAACAGCACCTGCCACCAGCGACAGCCCTCCATCAGCGCCGCCTCTTCCAGCTCTTTGGGGATGGCCAGAAACGCCTGACGCATCAGGAACACGCCGAACGCCGAGGTGAAGTAGGGCATCATTACCCCGGTGAGGGTGTTGAGCAGGCCGAAGGTTTTCAGGGTCAGCATGTTCGGCACCATCATCACCACCGGCATGATCATCAGCTGGACGAGGAACATCAGGAACAGCGTCTTTTTGCCGCGGAACTCGTGGCAGGCGAAGACGTAGCCGGCGGTGGTGATGGTCAACAGCTGCACGAAGAAGGTGCCGAAGGTGAAGATAAGGGTGTTGGCGTAGAGGCTCAGCCAGTCGGCGCTGGCCCAGGCATCGCGGAAGTTATCCAGCGTCAGCGGCATACGGGGCAGCAGCGAGGCCATATCCTCGCCGAAGGTCGTGGCGCTGAACGAGGTCGCCAGCATCCATAAAAACGGGCTCATCCACAGCAGCGCCAGGCAGCACATTAATACCGTGAGCGTAAAGGGCTGCGAGCGGCGCAGGCGCAGCCAGAGTGGGCGCGATACGCTGTGCGATCGCAGCGCCAGCGGCGAGATTTCAGCGCTCATAGTGCGCTCCTTTCTCCAGCAGTTTGAGGTTAATCAGCGAGAAGGCAAACAGCCCGGCCAGCGTCAGGAAGGTGGCGGCGGAAGCTTTACCTAAATCATGGGTGTCCCAGGCGAGGTTCTGGATGTAGTAGAGCAGCACGGTAGTGGCGTTATCCGGCCCGCCGCGGGTCATCACCGCCACGTGGTCGATCTGGGTGATGGAGTAGATCAGCGCCGTGGTTATCACGAAGCTCAGGGTCGGGCGCAGCAGCGGCAGCGTGACCTTAAAGAACACCTGCGTGCGGGTGGCGCCTTCCACGATCGCCGCTTCGCGCGTGGAGGCCGGAATGCTTTGCAGCCCGGCGAGGAAAAACAGCATGTAGTAACCGGCGAACTTCCACACGCCAATCAGCGCCAGCGCCAGCAGCGCGCTATTGCTGCGCCCCAGCCAGTTGTTGTTCATCGGGCCAAACAGCTTCGCCAGATAGTGGTCGAGCAGGCCAAGGCCGGGCATAAAGATAAACAGCCACAGCGCGGCGGCGCTGACCATCGGGATAATCATCGGGAAGAAGAAGGCGGTGCGCAGCCAGCGGTTGACGCGGTGATTCTCGGTCAGGGCGACCGCCAGCAGCAGGGCGAGCGTCACGCCCGGTACCACCGTCAGCAGGATATAAAGCAGGTTATTCACCAGCGACTGCCAGAAGACGCTGTCGGCGAACAGACGACTGAAGTTCTCCAGCCCGACATACTGGCCGCCGTCGCTGACCATGCGGGTATCGAACAGGCTGTCATAAATCGATCGCCCGAGGGGAAACCAGGTAAACAGCAATAAAAACAGCAGGGAAGGCGACAGTATCAGCCAGGGGAGCCAGGTTTTTCTCATGGTGGCGGACGTCTCATTCAGGCGTTTGTAGAAGCCCGGATTGTGAGAAGGATTGACTGCAAACGTATGGCGGGGAGATGACGGTTTAATGACCAGGGAAACAAGCGCCGGGCAGACGGGCCGCCCGGCATCACCCCGGTCAGTGGCGTTCAGGCCGCGCGGCTGCGGCCTGAAGCATGACGAGGGTTGATCAGAAGTCGGCTTTTAGCACCACGCGGTAGCGGGCCTTGCCCTCGCGAACGTGCTTCAGCGCCTCGTTGATCTGCGACATCGGGAACAGCTCGGTGGTCGGCGCGACTTTGCTGCGTCCGGCAAATTTCATCAGCTTGCGCAGCTCGGCCGGGTTGCCGGTGGCCGAACCGGAGATGCTGCGGTCGCCGCCAATCAGGGTAAAAGCGGGGACCGGGAACGGCTTCATTACCGCGCCGACGGTGTGGAAGTTGCCGCCGTACGCCAGCGCTTCAAAGTACGGCTGCCAGTCGAGGTCGACGGCGACGGTGTTGATAATCAGGTCGAACTGGCCAGCCAGCGCCTTTAAGGCTTCGGGATCGCGGCTGTTCACCACGCGATCGGCGCCCATTGCCAGCACTTCCTGCTCTTTCGCCGGATTGGAGCTAAAGGCGGTGACTTCCGCGCCCATCGCGTGCAGCAGCTTGATGGCGATATGGCCGAGGCCGCCAATGCCGATGACGCCGACGCGGCTGTTCGCCGTGACGTGATGCATCAGCAGCGGCTTGAAGACGGTAATGCCGCCGCAGAGCATCGGCCCGGCGGATTCGAGATCGACGTTTTCCGGCAGCGGGATCACCCATTGCCAGTCGGCGCGCAGCTTATCGGCGAAGCCGCCGCGGTTGATGATGGTGGGCACCGAGCCTTCCAGACAGTTCACGTGGTTGCCGCTGATACAGGCGTCGCAGTGGCCGCAGCTGCGCGCCGTCCAGCCAATGCCGACCTTCTGGCCAACCTTCAGCCCTTTATCCTGCGCCGCGCTGCCCAGGGCCGCCACCCGGCCAATCACCTCGTGACCGGCCACCAGCGGATAGCTCGACATGCCCCATTCGTTGTCGATCATCGACAGGTCGGAGTGGCAGATCCCGCAGTACTCCACCTGCACTTCGACATCTTCCGGCTTAAGGTCGCCGGCATCGTACTCCCACAGCGACAGATCGGCGCCCGCTTCTTTGGCGGCGTAACTTTTAATAGTGCTCATGACAGTTTCCTTGGGTTTGGCGTAGTTAAGAAGGAAGTGTAGAGCATGGGGCGAGGGGACGCCTGGCAGAAGGAGGGGGGATGGGGGGTTAAGCTTGTGCAAGCCGGCTTCTCCGCGAGAGAGAAGCCATCGCGATAGTTCAGCTTTTGAGTAACAGCGCGTTGAGCCAGATTTCGCTCCGCTCCGGGCGCTTATCCACCGTCTGCCACATGTTGGCAAGACGGATATCCGCCAGCGGTTCGACCAGCGCCGTCAGCCCTGCTTCGTGGAGATCGGTAAACCGCCGCCCCTCTTTTTCTCGCTCGCCTGAACCGTATTTAAATGAGACGTACCAGACGCCGCCGGGTTTGAGGGCCATAGCCAGTTTGTGCATCACTCCCGGCAGCTCCGCGGCGGGAACGTGCAGCAGCGAAGCGCAGCACCAGATGCCGTCATACCGCGCGCTTTCGCTGATACTTTGAAAGGTCGCCTGACGCACGGCCAGCCCGCTGTGTTGCGCAGCCCGCTCGACCATTGCCGGTGAGGCGTCAAACGCCTCGACCCGGTAGCCCATATCGGCAAAGGCTTTTGCATCGCGTCCGGAGCCGCATCCCGCATCGAGGATCAGCCCGTTCGGTTCAATTGCCCCGATAAAAGGCGCGTACAGAGAGGTCATATCGACAGCGACGGTTGAAGCCACAAAGCTGTCAGCGTTCTGCTGGTAGTAGTTGATTGTCATCAGAATATATCCGTTCCGGCGGCCTGAGGTTCCCATTCATGAAGGAGCGTAATGCGCGCAGTGTTCCAGATTTTGGCGAGGAAGTCATCGCGTCGGGCGGTCGTGTTGCCGGTCTGGCGGATTAAGGTTTCACGCAAGGGAAGGTGGCTGGTAATAAAATATTCGTTTCTGTCGCGCAGGCGGCGCAGCAGTTTTGCCGACGGTACCCGCATAAACTTGCCTTTCTCACCACGGTTGCAGCTCTTGCAGGCGAGAACGAGGTTCCAGACGCCGTTGATATTCGCCACCTCGCCGCGCGCCGCCCACGGGATAAAGTGGTCAACGTCGGCCAGGTTCTCATCTCCGCTTTCGAGACTAATCGGCGCATAGCAGTAAAAGCAGCGGCCTTTTTGGTAGCCGTTCAGGCTGTCGCGACAGCTGGAGATGGCAACTCGTCGGGTATTCAGGGTGCTGAAGAGCTGCTGTTCGGCGGCATCATATTCCACGGCGATCAGGCTGCTGGCGATGTTCATCGCCCACGCCTGCTCCACCAGACGCCAGCGGGCGTCCGTTTCGTGGATCAGGTTCTGGTACTGCTGGCGCTCCGTCAGAGAATAAAAGTCGTCGGTCAGACGGATACCCTGATGCGTTTTACGCTCGTCGATAAAAAAGCGCCTGGCGATTTCGCCCTGATTCACGTTATGAAATTTATCCAGCACCACGCTAAAGCCGAGCTTAACCGTTGCCGCGATGAGCTGATCCTGGGTTATCTCCTGGCGATTGAAGCGGCTACAGGCGCTGAGAAACTGGCTTTTTGGCGACGTGATCTGTTTGGGGGCGTGCTCAAGATGGCGACACAGATGCTGGCTGAACGGCACCGCCAGCTCCTCGAGGCGTATCAGATCGCTACCGTCGCGGCGGATATCGTACAGCGCATGCGCCAGCGCAAACTTATAGGAGGCGACGTTTTTGCCAAAAAGAATAATGCCGCGCCAGTAGTTCTCCAGCGTCGGTTCGATCTGATAGAAGCGCATTGCGGAAATCCTGTTTTGGGAAAGTACCGGCGTTATTACGCGTACTAATAACAGGATCTGATAACAAATTGCCGAAAATGTAAACCGAATTGAGCCGTTTGCAGGATTTTGCGAGCAGGCTCGGAGAAAGAGGAAACCGCGAGTGGGAAAGGTGAGAACGAGGGGTTTATATCTGGAACGTATTGAATGTTGGCCGAAATGCAGCTTGCGCTGTTTTTTTCAACACTTAGCGTGGCGATCGCACTCTGCCGCTTGCGCAGCAGCCAGTGACAGGTATAATCCAGAACGTTTTCCGTATCCTTTCCGTGCCGGAGTGGCGAAATCGGTAGACGCAGTTGATTCAAAATCAACCGTAGAAATACGTGCCGGTTCGAGTCCGGCCTTCGGCACCATACAAAGCTTTTTTCAAGTCTACTAACGTCTACTTTAGTCCATAAAAACAGTAAGTTAAGCAGGTTTCTGGCTTTTCTTAGTCTGTCCACGTCTACTCAATTCCTTGAACATATACCAACTGATGATGGTATAACTGATGGTATTCCCGGTTCGATTGATTTTGGTACCAACACTGGAGGTATCAACTGATGGCTCTCACCGATATCAAAGTTAGGACTACCAAGCCCTCCGACAAACCCTTCAAACTCACCGATGGGCAGGGTATGCACCTGCTGATCAATCCCAATGGTTCAAAATACTGGCGACTCCAATACCGTTTCGATGGCAAACAGAAAATTTTAGCATTGGGTGTTTATCCAATGGTCTCTCTTGGTGAAGCTCGCAGGAAACGAGATGAGGCCAAAAAGTTGGTATCTGATGGTATCGACCCTTCCGAGAAGAAAAAAGCCGACAAGATCGAGCAAAGCGAAGCCCTGACATTCGAGGCTGTCGCAAGGGATTGGCATACTGCCTGTAAAAGGAAATGGTCTGACTCCCACAGCGAGAGAGTTCTAAAAAGCATGGAAGATGGTCTCTTTACTGCTATTGGTAAAAGAAAAATATCCGAGCTTAATACCAGAGATCTTCTTGCCCCTATCAAGGCTGTTGAAGCTTCCGGGCGATTGGAAGTTGCTTCCCGACTACAGCAAAGAACAACGGCAGTAATGAGATATGCTGTCCAGAACGGGCTGATAGATTACAACCCTGCCCAGGAGATGGCAGGAGCTATTGCGGTAGCTAAAAGAGTCCACAGGCCAGCTTTGCCATTCGAACGATTCTCAGAACTTTTAGAACGAATTGATAGTTTCAAGGGTAGAAAACTCACGAAGTTAGCCGTAAAGCTGACATTGCTCATTTTCATTCGTTCCAGTGAACTCAGATTCGCAAGATGGTCGGAAATCGATTTCGAGAATGCAATGTGGACTATTCCCGCTGAACGAGAACCACTACCCGGAGTGAAACATTCGCACCGTGGTTCGAAAATGCGAACTCCACACCTTGTTCCTTTGAGTTGTCAGGCATTGGCTGTGTTGATGGAAATTAAAGAGATCAGCGGTGATCATGAACTTGTTTTCATTGGCGACCATGATTTCAGAAAGCCTATGAGTGAAAATACGGTAAACAAGGCTTTGAGGTCTATGGGCTATGACACAACCGTGGAGGTCTGTGGACATGGATTCAGAGCTATGGCTTGTAGTGCCTTGATTGAATCCGGCTTGTGGTCGAAAGATGCTGTTGAACGGCAAATGAGCCATCAGGAGCGGAACTCAGTTCGTGCTGCCTACATACATAAAGCAGAGCACCTTGATGAGAGAAAGCTTATGTTGCAGTGGTGGGCCGATTACCTTGACCTCCTTAGAATACGACAAGTTTCACCATTTGATTTTAAAAAGACTTAACTATGAATAAGTAGTTAATTAATCGCTCTCCCTTATCAACCTTGTTAAGGGAGAATTAATTTAAATAAGCAGTATTAACTCATTCAAGCTTTGAATACAGTGGAGGGATTAATGAAAGTAGTAAGCCCTTATGAAGAATTAAAAAGCTGGTTTAGTCTCGAAAACTATGAGCAGTTAAAATCACTTACAATCAAAGAACTGCATACTGAGCTTGCATTTAGAGAAGCGATTTTCGACAGTGTAAATTTTGGATGGGAAGATGATAATCAAAATTTAAGGTCTATCCTGGAAGGCAATCCTATTTTAAGCAGACGAGATAATAATCATGGTCATTTTGGCAAGGGGCAAAGGCATGTTGCGCAGGTTAGCTTTGGTGATATAAAAAAATTAGAGAACAAGTTAATAATGTTTAGCATGGATTTTTTTGAAGAAAATGGTGATTTCAAAAAAGATTTGAAAAAGAAACCAATAACAAAAACTATGAGAGACTTTTTTCTAAACCAAAATAGTAGCAAGATGTATGTTTCCTTTGATTTAGGCTTATCCAGCGATGAAGAAATTATAACAGCCTTACAAACGATGCTACCAGATCTTAGGAAAGAATATGAAATTGAGCCAGTCAAAACAGAAAAAATTGGACTTGCAAAAATAAGAAAACTTGTCGATTACAATATTATCCCAATGATGGATCTATTGATTTGGGCAAAATTTAAAAAAGTAAAAATCTCAAATATGGTCTTGTCTCGTGTCTTGTATCCCGACTTTACAAGTGAGATCAGAGGAGAAGATCACATTAAAGATACAGACAGGCCTGTTGCAGAGAAGTCATTGAGTGGAGAAACAACCCGTAGTCTGGAACATTTTATCAGCAAAAACAGCCATCTCCTCAACATACCGATTTCGGAACTAGGCTCTTTCTAGTTGTAAATCATCATGTTAATTGTCAAGGGGAGGGCATAAATATTTTTCTTCCCTGGAATTTCCTTTCATTCTTCCCTCATCTAACTTTTCAGTTATCAGCATTCCCTTCATAGATACAAATCTGTGTGGCTAATATCTTCGTAACGGAAGCGGAGGAGGTAGCCAAATGAATACAACCGATACAACCAATCAAAGCTTAATTCGTTTACCAGAAGTCTTGAAACGAACTGGTTTCGGCAAAGCCTGGGTCTATCGTCTGATCAAAGATGGTAAGTTTCCTGCCCCTGTCAAAATTGGAACTCGTGCAGTAGCTTTCGTCGAAAGTGAGATTGATGCCTGGATTCAGTCTGTTATCGAAACAAGTCGAAATAATGTTGCTTAATTGAACTTAGGAGAGATTTTATGGATATCGAAGAATTTGTGAGTGAAGAAAACCATATGTGTAATTTAGGCGAAGATCTTTTTTACAAGATCTTCGAGTTGGGGTCAATCTATGATTTACCTGATAATGAATTTAACAGAAAGATTATTTACTGGTTAAGCCAGTATTTAGTAGGGAATCTGAGAGAACCGCTAGATGCGATCTCTGAGCTTAATATGTTCAATCAGTTTTACGTTTATGAGACATGGTTCTCGCTAATTAAATGTCCTATTGAGATGAAAAGTCTTTCAAAGCGAATAATCCAATACCACATTGGACTGAGAACTCTTTTGTAAAAATGTAAAGTTTGACTCCATATTTTAACTTAAAACCTTACAAAATTGCTTACATTATTTTGGATGCCGTTTATTAGCAAGGCAGTGAGATAGTTTTCGAAGTATTAGGTGTACATAATATTAACTAGATCTACCAGATGATAATTTGACAGGAATATTCGTCTATCTCACTGTTTTAATTTAAATAAATGATTCTAACTATTCAAATAAATTTGTAAATCTACAAAATGCTTATTATTAATATATTGGAATTATACTTTTTGTAAGGTTTAGGAGGTAAATATGAGCAGTATTTGTGTAGATTCGTTTATGTTGGAAAATGGTGAGAGGTATTGCCATGTTGTAAATAAAAAAACTGGTGAACCATTGTATTATCCAAATTTGTATATAACAACACAAGTCAGAAATCGGTCAGAGTCTATATCAACAATGAAAGTTATAGCCGGTAGCATTTCATTGTTATATCGATTCTTTATGAGGAAAGAGATCAATATTGATGAAAGAATTCAGAAAAGGATATTTCTGGCTCCTCATGAAATTGATGATTTGATTGAGTTTACTTCATTCAATTTTAAAAGTGGTGTAGATAGTGATTTTTGCGTTTCAAATGTCAAAAAACCAACTAAGTATTTTCGGATTACAACAATAGCTAACTATCTGGAATGGCTATGTAAAATACTTCTTTCTCATACATGTCAGAAAGATACAATCAAAGAGATACTTGTTTTCATTAACAACATAAAAAGAAAGAAACCAAGAAACAATGACAAATATGTTATGGATATCGAAAAGAGCTTAGACAAAGCTCAACTGGATTCTTTGTTTAGCATTCTTTCGCCAGGAAGTAACTTGAATCCGTTTACGGAAATAGTACAAAAAAGAAATAACCTAATTTTCCTATTATTACATTGCTTTGGCATGAGAGCGGGTGAACTTTTGAATCTGCGAATTGGTGACATAGATTTTGCAGAATCAACAATAGCAATAAGGAGGAGAGCAAATGATAAAACAGATTCACGAGTTTATCAGCCATTAGTGAAGACTTGTGAGAGGAAGTTAATTGCTGATGCGAACCTTATATGTGAAATTTCAGATTATATCTTGAATGATCGCAGGAAAGTCAAAAATGCTAATAAGCATGACTTTCTTTTTATTACCTATAAAGAAGGGAAGACTCAAGGGCAACCGCTGTCATTTTCTTCATACCATAAGATAGTGAGTGTTGTTCGTCAATCATCCTCGCTTCTAAGTGGATTAACAGGCCATAAATTACGACACACATGGAATTATGAGTTCTCGAAAACAATAGATAAGGCTAAGGACATATCCGACGAAAAAGAGCAACAAATCCGTTCTTATCTAATGGGATGGCGACCTGGTTCAGATACTTCAATAATTTATAATCGCAGGCATATTTTTGAGCTATCGAAAAAAACTGCACTTGAACAACAAGAGCAACTATTCAAAGGAGGATTTGATGAATAATTTGATTAAATATAACTCTGATAAAATGTCTTTGCATGAACATAAAATCGTCAGTTCGATTGAAAACAATGGAATCAACATTAGAGAATTGATATGTTTCATGAATGAAAAATTGGTTTGTGGATTTGTATATACAGTACAATATTATTTTAATAGCAACAGCTATTTGTATGTAAAAAGTATTGTTAGAAATATGGAGAGTCTTATCCGTAAACTATCTCCTACTCATATTGATGATAGGATTCTAATTGAATATCAAAATAAGCAATCATCAAAAGCCCCAGCATCATTTCGTGTTTTACGACCATTTTTGATTAAATGGTTTGAGTTTGGATATCCTGGAATAGATGAAAGTGCAGTAGAACTGTTAAAGCATTTGGACCTAAAAATAAAAAAAGCTGGTCAATCTGTGTTACAAGATGATCCAACAAAGGGCCCACTAACTAAAGAGGAACATACTTCCTTGATCAGGGCTATGAATCATGCATATAGAATAGGCGTACTGTCACTGTCAGATTATGCAATATCGCTATTAATGAGTCTGACAGGTAGAAGACCTCAGCAGTTAGTTATGTTGAAATATAAAGACCTTCTTCAAAAGAACTTAGATAATGATAAAGTAGAATATTTAATTTTAGTACCACGAGTTAAACAACGGGGTAAACAACTACAATATCGAAAACTGCCAATAATCTCAGAGGTTGCATCAATTGTACAACTTCAAGCTAATCATTCCGTGAGGCTTGTTGAGCAAACCCTTGGCAAAACCCTTGATGATCATGACAAAGGCAAGGTTCCAGTTTTTTTGAACGAGGAAAAACTGCTTGATTTAGCCATAATAGATTTTAACTTCCTGGAGTCTAATAAAATATATGCAAAACCAACAATTGCTAATACAGCATTGAAGAACATTATTAATACTGGGAACTTATTTTCAAATCGTACAGGATCTCTACTCAATGCTACTCCTCGCAGGCTTCGCTATACGATAGCAACCATGCTGGCTAGAGAGGGACATAATGCCAATACTATAGCTGAATTGTTGGATCATTCTTCTACTTCAAGTACGGGCATTTATATTAAAAATCTTGCTGGGAGTGTTGAAAGAATTGATTCCGCTGTTTCAGAACAATTGTCATTTGTCGCTGATATTTTTATGAATGGAATAAAGTCTAAAGAGAAAAAAGATTTCAAATTTTGCTCTTCGAGAAAATGCGAAAATCAGAATTTAAATGCAAGTTTCCCTTGTAATAAATGTGCTTTCTTTATGCCAGTTGATATTGATGAGGAAAATGCCCAATGAACAATATCATTTTATTTAAGTCTAAAAAACAACTTACGGCAGAAAACAATTATAATGAATTCATAAAATTTTGTCGCTATCAACTATCTGGGCTAACCCAAACTCAGGATTGGGAACAATATGTTTGGAAAGGGTATGTAACCTTTAGAAAGATAGGGGTTGGACATAAAGTATTTAACTCCAAAGATGCAATGCATGAAGATTTTCTCGATTTTGCAAAAGCATATATTAGGTGTCAGCACTCATTGAAACCCTTGAAAAATTATGGGGCCATAATGATGGCTTTGAGATGTCTCGAACAGGCTCTTTTGCAGGTTCTGAGCAATGCTCTCATTTATAATGTTACAGCCGTTGTTTTTGATGAGGCAATGCAAATCGGAAGTAAATATTTTGAAGGTAATGTTCTCGCTCAATGTGGGATACAGCTTGAAAAATTATCAAAATTTCTATGTGAACATAACCTTGTGAAATCAGGATACATATCCTGGAAAAACCATGTGAAGCAGAAGGTCAAAAACAACTATCTTCCTGAGATGGAGGACTATCACAGAAACGATAAGTTACCAGATGAAACGGCATTACTTGCTATTGCTGATATTTTTTCTAAAAATGATGAGCTACTGAGTCCAAGGGATAAATTCACCAGTGCAGTATTTGCACTTCTGCTTTGTTGTCCGAGCAGAATTTCTGAGATTTTAGCCTTACCTGCTGATTGTGAGATTACACAAAAAGATGAGAGGGGGGTCGAAAGATATGGTCTGAGATTCTATTCGGTTAAGGGGTATGGCCCTAATATCAAGTGGATTCCACAGGTTATGATACCAGTTGCGAAGAAAGCGATTAGGAGACTGCTTTCCTTATCACAAAATGCAAGGGAATTAGCTCAATGGTGCGAAAAATACCCTGATAAATTTTACCGACATGAACTTTGCCCAAAAGTTGATGAAAAATTAAAGTTGACTGTTGTACAGGTTTGTCATGCACTTGGCTACCCTTTACATGATCGTAAATCATGCGTTCTAAAAATTAAAAGAACGAGTTTGGATGGTGGGAAAAGTTTCTTAAACTCCAATGATTATAACTATTCATTGAGTGAGCTATGGGAAATGATTAGCTCTGGTTTTAGCAGAGACTTTCCTTGGTATGATGAAGAAAAATCTATAAGATTTAGTAATGCATTATGTTTATTGAATCCTCGCCAATTTTCTTTATCCCAAATGAGTGATATCTATTCATTTTACAAACCTACTAAAGGATTCTTTTTTAATGATATACAAAATAAAATTCGTCACGAGTCTGGATTTAAAAATATTTTCGCCCGATACGGATATTATGATATTGAAGGTAAGCCGTTACTTATCCGGTCACACCAACCACGGCACCTTTTAAATACAATTGCCCATTATGGTGAAATGTCTGAACTGGATATAGCTAAATGGTCTGGTCGTGTCAATGTGAATCAGAACAGAGTTTATAATCACGTGTCAGAAGAAGATATGTTAGATAAAATCAAAACTATTAAATTGAGCATGGGAAATTATTGTCAAAGGAAGTCAATATCCACAAATGAATTGACAGTTGATTTTGATAACCTGAATCAAGGAGCAATTCACTTAACAGAATTTGGCTACTGTGTGCATAACTATTTAGTTCGTCCTTGTACTAAAATCAATGAATTTATAGAATATGATAATGAAACACTGGACATGAAATCAGTAGATAGAATTAGACTGGAATCAATCCGAGAAAAATTAATGCAATTGATAAATATAACTCAGATCGCTTTTGAAAATGGTGACTATGGGGCTGATAAATGGTTGCAGCACCACGAAAAAAACTTGGAAAGAATTAATAAACTTTTGAATAATTGAAACAGGAGATGCATATGGCAAAACATTTAAACAGGAGTGAAATAAAGGCAATTACACACATTATATTGACTTGGGACGGCAAAATCACATGGAGTGATTTATGTGAATCAGTTTATAAGAATTTAAACAGAACTATCACAAGGCAATCTTTAAGTGCTCATAATGAAGTTGTTGAAGCATTTAGATCAAAGAAAAATTTGGCTAATTTGAAAAAATCAGGTCTTAAAAAACCAGCTAATTTAACGATTGCGGCACAACAAATATTAAATCTAAAAGCCGAAAATGAAATGTTAAAAAAACAGAACAATAGATACAAAGAGCAATTTAGTTATTGGCAGTATAATGCTTATAGACATGGTCTCACTATGGAACAATTGAATAGACCATTTAATAAAAAATAATGGTTGATAGGTTACACCTATTGACAAGTTAAATAAATACGATAAATATAAATATATGGTCAGGAAGACTATTTCAATTATGCAAGGATGCATTTTATGGACAAAAACATCATCAATTCAGAGTTTACTCTGGAAGAGCAACTTATCATTATTGTCGATAAGTATATCTCAAAAAGATACCATCCAGGAGATAAAAGTTTCTCATATCAACTTTACCTAATTTTTGTGGGCTATCATTTAAAGTATTTCTATCCTAAAAGAATTTATTCCAAATCGGATCGCAATATAGACAATGTGATGACCATGTTCAGTTCGGTATACAAAAGTCTGACAAGCAATCTACTACAACGATTAAATAACAAAGAAGGGGTTCTTAGGGAGCTAAATTCTCTCGTTAACTATATTGATAACAATCAAGAAAAAGCCGGAGAAATCTATGCTACTGTCAGAGCACAATATGAAATGAAAGTAATCGAGAAAGAGTTAACCCATGAAGTTCGCGTAAGAGCCGTCAGGTTATAGGCAATAAAAAGCCCCTATGCGGGGGCTAAAAGAGACTTCTTGATATAGGCTACTACTGAACTTCTTTCCAGTTACCATCAGCTTTCACAAGCTTTACAGGCTTTGTCTGTTTCATGTTGCTAATAGAGGCATCGACAATGCAATTATAAACATTGTTTGCTTCTTCTGTGCAGCTAACTTTCTTCACATAATCGATTCTTAAAAGATCTTTTTCGGGAATACTTGAGTTCAGAGCTTTCATACTTGCATTTGATCTATCTACAACATTTTTGAAAGCATTGTATATATCGTCTTGCGATGGTTCACTGTTACATGCAGTTAGAAGACATGTAGTAAGGATAACTGTAAGGATTGAGTATATTTTCATTTTATTATCCAGAAATAATTAATTAAGAATGCCAGTTTTGGTGTTGTTGTTGTCAGAGGAGAAAGCCCATCTACTTACGGTCTCTCCCTTGAAGTCGATTTCAAGCGTTTTAGACTGAGTCTGAGAACCGCCAGTTAGCAATCCGACAACAGGGATAAAAGTCGAGGCATTGAACTGATTGTTATACATGAAATATCTCCACTGCTCATTTCCGTCATCGAGTGTGGTTCTTGTATCAGGCTCACCTAATTTAGTGAGTAATTCCGTCTTAGTTGTTTTGTTTTTAATTATTTTTGATTGTAGACTTTGAGCAGTTTCATTTTTAATCTTTTGGTTCCCTGATGTTGAGCAACCGGTAATTAAGCATATTGCAATAAAAAAGGATGTAACAATAATTTTATTCATTTAATGATCCTTATTATATTTGACCAGGGTTAGCTTTTATGTGTGAAAACGGCTCTGTGTGCAAATTTCTTACGTAAATAAAATCTTAAAAAAATTGCTGAGGCAAAATAGATAACGACAGTTAATATAAAACTTTGACTGATAGCGAATATGAAGAAAGCAATCGCTAACAGCACAATTCCTATTAGTAAAGCTAACCAGGCTGAAACGGCTCCATATTTGATGGTTGAATGACAACCGGTGCAGACACGGACACCAAACGGACTCTCCTGAAAGCAGAACGGGCACTTAATTGTTTCGTTTTTCATAGCAACCCCAGGGTGGAAGATTTACTGCGTGTTTGTAGGGATTCTCGATGGCTGACTGGCTAAAGTAAAATCACTTGTACCGATCGATGATCGTTGCTTGATAGTTAATTTCTATCATAATTGAGTTATCGATCTGTAATAACGATCAATATTTTCTTGACTAAACAAAAATGCTTTACTACGGATGGGGTGCGGTTACGATAAGAATTTGCAATTGACTGTCTATAAACGAATTTTTCTCGCCTTGTTTAAAGGTTGCATTGCGTAGATATTTGAGAAGGTCGTGTGGGTTTTGTGAAGAATGCTCTTACCATAGCTTCTGAGAAGCTCAATGAACCTTCTGATAAATGGAATCCAGCCGATGAGCCTGAGATGCTTTTGCCTTTTGACGGCATTTTTTTGAAGAATCTTTTCTACGATTTCATTCCGTTTGTCTTCTCTGAGCCGTAGTTCCAGTTCGACAATTTTTTCACTTATGCTTTCCCTTGGAATATCCGTTGTTGCAACATCTTTTGCAGGAGCAGGAGCAGGAGCAGGAGCAGGAGCAGGAGCAGGGGGTTCTTCTGGTGGTATGCCCGTTAGAAGAGCTTCTAGATGATCTGGGTTGTAGTTGAGCCTGTTACTAAGATTTGCCCAACTGTAGCTTTTACCCAATTGCGAAGCTTTGAAAGCTATTCCTGAGAATTCGAAAGAGAAGCCGTTCATTTTACCGGTAGAGGCAATATTGGCCTTCCAGGATACTTCTGCTTCTTCCAGCCTCTTGATAAAAGTTAAAAGGTCAGGCTTATCAGCCAAACTTTTATCAATGATCTGTTGAAGGAATTTCTTGGGACAGGGAACACCAGTCCGTTCTGATAGCTTCTGTTCGTTTCGAGAGATTCTCTTCCGCTTCGGTTGTGTATTTGAGAGGGATGGTGCTGTCTTGGTCACTGTCAGACCATGAGCGATTTCGAGTTCACTAATGATCCGTGTGCTTATAAGGTTTTCGTTCCTACCCAAGTAGAGCTTCCTACCGGCTATGTCGATTCTGCTGGCGATAATGTGTATGTGCTGGCCTTCGTCGTCATGTAAGACATAGCAACGGAGGTGAGTATCACTGAACCCCATCCTCTTCATGTAGTCATCTGCTATGTTTACCCATTGGTCATTTGATAATGTTTCTCCGTCAGGCAATCGTAGCGAGTTGTGCCAAACTGGTTTCTGAACATCGGGCCGAAGCGGTTTAGTGCCATCAAATTCAGTGATCAGTTTAGAGGCTGAATCACCTAACATGTTCCCGCCAATGACGACTGGATCGCTTTTATGATGTGCTCCCGGCTTCAATGCATATTGAACAACACCTGCGAAGCTTTTACCCCTCTTGATCTTCCGCATACCCTTCACGAGGGATACTCCAAAAATCTGTTCTTAACAAGTTGTGACGAAGCTCTTCAAGTTGTCGCTTCACAGCGAAAAGCTCTGTATGAGTAAGCTGGCTATCTTTGCTCTTACCATCGATATGGATCGCAATTCGATTTAACTTTTGCGATATATCAGTTAAAGCTTTCCAGGCTTTGGTATTAATCGTTGGTATAACAGGAGGCAACTTTTGAAGGGAAGCCATACGAAGCCACTCTCCCTTTTTATAAGAGCCTCGCTTAATATTCAGGAGTTGCAGTTCTTCAACATTCAAACGGACACTGACACAATAGCTTCTTACTGCTTCTGAAGGTATTTTATTTTTATTAAAACTACCACGGCGGGAAATTTTGGAAAGATCTATATCATCTGTATAATTTATCTTATGCATATAAACTCCATTTTATATGATATTAATTGGTAAGCATAATCCATATGCTTTATATATCACTTATATAATGAATAAGTTTTTTGTCAATCTATAGGCTTGATTGTTTTGATTTTCTTTTATTGTCTGACTGAAAGGAAGCAAGAAAAGCAAGAGCTTTATAGAACGGTGCAACCGCTTCTATAAATTAGCTCTTGCTTGTAAGATTAATGCCTTTAAAAAGATAATTTTCTTTTTGAGGTTGTGGTGGTACTTAATTCACTTGAATCCAATATTCTTTTAAGTTCAATGTTCCCATCCCTTACTTTATCATAAATGTTAAAGGAGTCTTGCTTGATATCTATCATAACCTCCTTTTGGCTTGAATTGTATTTTTTTAATTCTTTTTCTATATTTGTTGAAATTTCATCGGGATGTGGAGTGATGAAACTCACTTTAAAAAGGTTGATATCATTAATTATATTGGTGGAATAATCAAAACTAATGTCTATATCAACTTGGAATTTTAATAAATCACTTTCATCTATTATCACTTCTTTTTCTTCATTCTTTAACTTGCTTTTATATTCTTTTAAAGCTTGTGAATAGTTGAAGAAGAATTTGGTTTTATCTATTTGTCCACGATCTTGGAGTAAATAAATCGCTATGTAATCATTAGGGCAACCGCAATTATTGGATATTATATCCAGAATGAATGGGTTGAGTGGAATTAAAACTAGTGGGTAACAAATTTTTATTAGTTGATAATTGTGAGAACTCATATCACTTCCTTTAAGTTAAGGTGCAATGATCTGATATCATAGATGTTGCGCTGTAATTTGACAACAGGAAATTATTACGTATATATATATTCTAACTAAGGAGGTATTTGTGATTCCGAGCGAAGTAAATTTTCATAAGAATAAAAGGACCGTACTTTATAAAATTTTTATAACAGATAAAAATTTCGTCTATATTAATGGGATAAATGAATGTGGTTATAGCTATGAATTTATTAAGAACAGCGAATTAAAACTTTATGATAACTATTCTCTTCAAGATATAGTTACTCAAAAAAAAGATATGGGCATAAAAGAACTATATATAGAAATTAATGAATATGGGATCAAGGAATTTATCAAGCTTGAAATAGAAAGCAAAATTAAAAATGAGGATGAATTAAATATCACTATCTTTTCTAAAAAAATAATTTCAAAAATTAATGAAAAGGAAACAGAGGTTAAGATTGATGAGTTATTTGAGTTTTTAAAGGTTAACAATATCCTACAGGCATTTCAAATAATTCAATATATTAAATTAAAAAAGATTCTAAATGATTTTGATGTATACAAGTTGTATGTCTTATACTCTGGATTTTTAAAAGTAAGCTCCCCCAGATTTGTAGAGCATAATGTGTTCTATCTTGAAAGATTAGTACTGGGATTGATAAGTTTGGAAAAAATTAATCTTATTCTTTAATCTATCAAATGCAGGTTAACTTTAACTATCTCGATATACGAGACATTATCCTTTCGCCTTCAAATACGCACTCATTCACTTGATGTTATCTATGGATTGTGATAATGGAAGGTATACGGTAAAATCACCTATAGGAACACATTCGTTTAAAAGAGTGAAGGATAAATTGAACAAAATCAAGGCCATAGATCTTTTTTCAGGTGCGGGAGGCTTTTCGTTAGCCGCTCTGGATCTGGGTATTGAAATTTTAGCAGCAATAGAACTTGATAAAGATGCTTGTGATACATACAGAAAAAATTTAATTCAAAAAAGAGAAAATAGCATAAAATTACTAAACAAAGATATTATGACTATTTCACCTGATGAGTTAATGGATAGCTTACAACTGAAAGAAAAAGAGTTGGATCTAATCATTGGTGGGCCACCTTGCCAAGGTTTTTCATCTCATAGGATAAAAAATGCTGGTGTTAATGATCCAAGAAACGAATTACTTATTCGCTACTATGATTTTGTAAAAATTTTTCAGCCTAAGATGTTTCTTGTTGAAAATGTGCCAGGTTTGCTTTGGGAAAAACATAAAGACTATTTAAACAACTTTAAAAGGCTTGCCGCTAATAGTGGATATAATATCTTGGGTCCATTAAAGTTGAATGCAAAAGATTATGGAGTTCCTCAAAACAGAAACCGGGTATTTATCTTAGGTCTCAGAGATGATATTTCTATCAGCGATGGTGATTGGCCACCTTCCCCAACTCATTTCAAAGATAAAAAACCTTATTGGGTTAATGCTTCTGAAATCTTTGAAAAACCTACACCTTCTATTATTGAAAAAATTACTGCTGTTTTAGGGCAAGATGTCGTACAGAAATTAAAATTTAAAAATACGCTTAAAGAAAATAAAAGTGATCCAAATAATATTCATATGAATCATGCTGATTATATGATTGAAAGATTTTGTTTGACACCAATTAATGGCAGTCGGGAAGATGTTGATTTTAGATTGCCTTGTCATTCGAATGGCTATGTTGGTCATAAAGATGTATATGGTCGGATAAGGCTATCATTACCTGGCCCAACAATAACGACTGGTTGTTTTAATCCTTCAAAGGGCCGTTTCCTACATCCGTGGGACAACCATGGAATTACTGTAAGGCAGGCGGCTAGATTTCAAACATTCCCCGATGATTACATTTTTTCTGGAGGGATCATTAGCCAAGGGAAACAGGTGGGAAATGCTGTTCCTGTAAATCTGGGGAAAATTCTTCTGAAATCTTGTGTTGAAATAATAATCAATAACTCTCATAGGGATGATAAAAATGCAGATGAGATCTCTTAGCTTTAAAGCGAGAGCAAGGACAATTGAACATCTCGGTAAGGGGCAGATTGCAGATTGCCCAACTGCTGTAAGCGAGCTTTGGAAAAATGCATATGATGCTTATGCAAGAGATGTGGCATTATACACAATAGATGGCGATTATCCTTGCGGAGCCCTTATAGATAATGGTTGCGGAATGTCCTTGCAACAAATTATTGATAATTGGCTTGTTGTTGGTACCGAATCTAAAACGAGAAAGAACACCTTAGAAGAAAATGAGCGGTTCGGATTAGGTATCCGAAAAACTCAAGGAGAAAAAGGAATTGGGCGATTATCTGCTGCTTTTCTATCTCCCGTAACTTTTCTTGTTACTAAGAAAATGGATAATAATTATGTTGCCTTACTAATTGATTGGAGGCTTTTCGAAAACCCGTATCTCTCATTTGACGATGTCACTGTTCCATTCAGAGAGTTTGAAAAAATAGATTCTCTCTCTGATGTTTTATCTGGTTTGCTCATTGAACTTAAGAAGAATGTATCCTTTCCCAGCAAAGATGAAGATGAAGATGAAGATGAATCTCGTCATTTTAATCATCTTCTCGCAAAAGCAGCTTGGGAAAAATTCTCAGAAGACGAGAAAGCTTTAAATGAAAAAAGTGACTTTACTACTACTCAAGATAAAATAATTAATTTTTGTGATCAATTTAAAATTGATCCTAATGTCTTTGTTCCTTGGGAAGAAATCTTAATCAAAGTTGAAAAGATAGACGGTGATAAACATGGTACCGCTCTCTTTTTATTGGAGCTTGGACGAGATTTGTCATTATTAACCAATGCAGGGGATTTAGCTAAGGATAATGCAGAGTTATCTGATGTTGAACAAAGCTTGGTTGACACTTTAAGGGCATTTGTAAATCCTTATATTTTAGAGGATCTATCATTCTCTTATGAGATATATACAGTTAAGGCCAATGGTTACCATCGTCAAATATTAAAGCAATCGGATGTATTTAGTAAAAGCGATTTTGATGCTTTAGAGCACACTGTTGTAGGCTATGTTGATGAGAAAGGTTGGTTTAGAGGCCGCGTAAAAGCTTTTGGTGAGGATAAGGGCGAAGTAGTTATTCCTGCCAGCATAAGTGTTAATTCTGATTCTGGAGTTGGACCATTTGAAATTCAAATTGGGACATTAGAATTTCTGCCGCAAAATACCTCGCACACCGAGCGAGAGCATACACATTTTGACCTCAAAGCAAAAAAATATGCTGGGCTTATGGTGTTTCGGGATAATTTAAGAGTGTTGCCATATGGACGAGTAGATAATGATTTCTTCCAGATCGAGGAAAGACGTTCATGGAATGCTGGGCGGTACTATTGGTCTAACCGAAGAATTTTCGGATTTATCAGTATCACACAATCAAATAATAAAGAACTAAAGGATAAATCTGGAAGGGAAGGATTCATTAGAAACCAAGCTGCCAGAGAATTGAAAACATTAGTTTCAGATCTATTAACATCATTAGCTGATAGATATTTTGGAGGAAAGTCCGAAGATCGTAAAGAACTTCTTGAACAAGTTAAACGTGAAAAGGAATTAAGAAAATCAGCACAGCAACAAGCTCGTAAATCTACACAAAAGAGTTTCTCTGAGGCACTAAAAACGCAAACTCCCGTTTTAGATGCTTCGCTTGAAGCTGTAAAAAAATTGAAGAATAAATTAGATAGTAATCAAAACAAGCATGATTATAATTATATAAAAGAAATAGATGCTGACCTTGCTAATTTAGAATCATTGAGAACAGAAATAAAAACTCCAACTAAGCCACCTAAAATTGGTGTATATGAGGAGAGATATAGAAATTATCGTGATAAATACAATGAATTCTCTGCGTATATATTAGAGATGAAATTAATAGTTAATAAGTTAGATTCTGAATTAAATAAGTTAGAACCTTCGTTAGTGGGTAAAAATCATCTTGATAAAAATCAAGGGATCATAAACGCCAGATTAACAAAATTTAGTAATAACATTGATGAAAAAACAAATGCTCTCTTAAAGAAATGGGGGGAAGAAATTAAAAGTGATAGAGCTATATATTACTCTAAAGCTATATCAATAGTTGATTCAATTAACAATAATACTGAGATCGAGAATGTTTTAAATTTACTCGATAGTATCTATATTGAAACAATTGACTCACTAACATTCAAATATCAATCAATAAATAAAGGATTGGAAAGGTTATTTGAAGGAGTAAATTTAGACTCTGCTTTTTCGCTTTCAGAAGAAGAGAGAGAGTATTTTGAGGATAAAGCTAAGAGTCTAAATGCTCTGGCTCAGTTAGGTATCAGTGTCGAAATACTCTCACACGAGCTTGAAGAAATGGACTCTATGGTTACACGAGGACTGAATTCTTTGCCTTCAACCGCGAAGGAACATCCCGGTTTCACATTAGCACTGAACGCACATAGATCATTAACACAACAAATCAGATTTTTATCACCTTTGAAAATATCTGGATATCAGTCAAGGCAAAAAATTACCGGGAAAAATATAATGGATTATATCCTGAAATTTTTTGGTGACCGTTTTGAAAGACAGCGTATTACTATTGAATTCGGTGATGATTTCAAGAACATATCTATCAATGATATACCTTCACGAATATATCCGGTTTTCACTAATATCATAAATAATGCAATGTATTGGGTAAGTTTGTCCAATGATCGTCTTATCAAAATAGATTTCGTTAATTCTTTGGTTATAATAGCAAATACGGGGCCTGCGATAGATCCAGATGATATTCCTCGTTTATTTGAATTATTTTATAGCAAAAGAGCTAATGGTCATGGTGTTGGGCTATATTTATGCAGGGAGAATTTAGCTGTAGCACACCACAAGATTTGGTACTCTGACCCAAATGTTGAAGATGACTATTTAATTAAAGATGGTGCTAATTTCGTAATTAAGTTCAATGGAGTGGAGTCATAACATGGCTATAACAACTTATAATTCCCTTGTGCAGAAAACTTTTTGTGATAATGCTATTCGTTCGGTCGTAATGATAGATGACGATTTTATTACTTATTCTGACTCTATTAAAGCACTTAACAGTGAGATGAAACTAGACCCAGCAAAAATTGATTCCTCAAAGCGTGCTGCTACTCTCGAAGAATATTTTCAAGCCAAGAATATGATCTGTGATATTGATAACGGTTCGGTAAACTTTGATGTTGACCGCATCCGTAAGTCAGATTTGGTTATAATGGACTATCATTTAGATAACAGTGCACCAGATAAAACTATTACAATTTTAAAAGAATTAAAAAATTCAGATCATTTGAATATGATTGTTATTTATACGAGAGAGGAGCTCAAAACTGTTTGGATGCAAATTGCTTCTTCTCTAAGAGGGATCGAAAATTGTAATGATAAAATACTTGAAACAGAAAATGATGAATTAATTGAATACTGGCAGAGTGTTATTTTACCTGATTTGATCCACAAAGGAGAAAGGGCATTAACGAGGGATGAAACTGTACTATATATCCAAAATGACTGCCTATGTAAGCGTATTAAGAAAGCAATCCGAGATGATGGAAGCCTTACAGAGCAAAATGATATTAATTTCATTGCTAAGATGATTTCTGAATATGCAGTCGCTGAAAATGCCGTCATTCCAGATTATGTGACAAAAAGTATGGTTGTAGGGGATACTGCCGGTATTAAATGGATTCAAAGTGGTAATATATTTATCAGTGTGTTCCATAAGGATAAAGATGATCATGAAAGTGATGGTGAGAGAATTTGGCAAACACTAAATGAATCATTAATTGAATGGAACCCATCTTACTATCAAATTATCAAGTCAGAGATTCAAAATACTATTGAAGCCGAAGCACTTTCTTTCAATAACCATTTAGCTAATGATGGTTATGGTCAAGCTGGATGGTTGAATCAAATATTAAATTCTGCTTCTGATGAAATTAAAAGGAAAAACATTGAATTTGTTTTTAGTAATTTATCTGAAGAACTCTATGAAAGATTGAAGGGAAATAAATCTTTAGTAGGCTTCATTAATGATGTTTTTGAAACATATACAACTGATTTTAAAAGTAGTGGAGAAGCGAAATCATTAGAGTATTGTTCAAAACAAATGAATTTACCTGCAAATGCAAGCTCATTTAATGAGATGTATCATGCTTTGAACATGAATCTGTCTTCTAAAAATTTTGAAGAAGGACATATTTCGACAGGTACAATTTTCTTCGATACTGAATCTGAAAAATGGTATTTATGTGTTTCTGCTGCCTGCGATCTTGTGCCTACTCAGGGTAATGATCCACATCATAAAAGATTAAGTCCTCATCGTTTAATTAAGGTGTTAGAACTTTTCAATGCTAACCAGAATAAAGCATTACCTAATGCAGAACAATCCAAGTATATTTATGTAATTCATAAGAATACCAGAAAGTATTTATCTATATTTGAAGGCGATAAAACTTTACCAGTAGTTGATTATATGGTTGTTTTAAATCACGGCCATACCGTTCCGGGGGAAGAGAAAAATATACTTTCAGCGGTATTCTTGAGTAGCATGGATGACAACGTACAAAATGTACCAGTTAAACTGAAATTAAAGTCCCAGCTTCGAAGTGGTTATGCTGAACGATACCAAGCTATTGCGTCGCAATACAGTTCTAGAATTGGTGTAGATTATGTATCTATGATGCCTTAAAACATGAAAAGCCGATATGATATAGGAGTATAATCATATCGGCTTTTTATAGTACCAAGTTATATTTAATACTCTTCCGAAACTTAATTATTATCTTTGCTTTAATCTCCTAAGTTTCATTGACTCAAGCGAAAATAACAATAAAGTTGTGCTATAAATGAATCCTGAATTAGTTAGCAACTTGAGATTTAAGGCATCTGGTTGCTCACTTAAAAAATGAAATGCATAAACCAAATAAACTGCTAATGTTGCCGTTCCAATCGTAGGGCCGATATCGCCCTGATCATGAGGTTCCAATGTGACATTGAACTTAAATATGAGCCATTCATATCCCCCTGTTAAAAAGACTACCATTATCATTGCAGATAAAAGATATAGTATGTTTTCTATGTTAGGACTTTTTAATGCTGACTCTTTTTGTAAAAATTCACATACTGATAAACCAAAGAAAATAAAATAAAGCGGTCTTGAACTAAATTTTTCAAAAATCTTAAATAATGTATCCAAGTTCATTTCTCCAAGCAATATATTTGTTGTTTTATATTACCATAACTCAAGAATCCTTATAAGCTGTATATAAATTATCCTATTTTTTAATCGGATGAAAAAATAAATATACGAGTTATTTTGGTGTTCTTTAAAAAATTCTTGCTAAAAATACATGAATTAAATTACATTCATAATGTTCGTCATGATTTTTTATAGTGTTCGATTATCACCAATCGGGACTGATGGTATCAATGATGGTATCTAACCCACTATGTTAAGTTTTAATCTCTTAAGATCATAAGGATAGTTGCGATGTTCGAGTCCGGCCTTCGCACCAAATCCCCCAATCAGTCCACTAAAATACTTTTTTGTATCTGCATTTCATCATTTGAAAACCTCCTGTTGAGGCGTCTGTTCTTCTGGCTCCGACATGGCCAGCACAGCACCCTCCCCACTTTCCACCCGCGCTTCATCCTCACACCACCTTTCAAACAGCCTGGCGAATCTGGCGCTTTGCCAGGTTTCTCCAACCTGGCTCAAGATAAAGCCAGTGACCACAATAGCGGAAATAAAGTAAAACAGTGAAAATGCGATAACCGAATTTACGCCCCCGCTGGCCAGTAACGATTGTATTGTTGTCCACCAGGCGCAGGCAAAAATGACGATTGAAATTAGCCAGAAACCTCCACTAACGATGTGAAATTTTTTTATTTTTTCAGCATCTACAGAAAAATGATTTTCTTCACAACGATAAAAGGATGGATTTTTAAGGAAACTCATTAATCGTACATCATATGAGCCGATATTTTTATCAGCGATAAACGCGATCAGCTGATGGGCGTGCCAGACAGGAAGAGTTATCCCGATCTGCTCATATAAAAATTTCATTTGTACCGTCTGATGCGTCCTCGAGAGTTTAGTGTCGGGTATTTCAGCGTTCGCTATCTCAGCGATTTTATTCAGCACCTCTATTTTCGTTTCAATAGGTACCTTTTCGAAGCGGATTTTTCGCTTTGCTGGCGGGCTGGACATCACTTTTCCCGCCCAGTCGATGATCTTTTTAGCCACATATAAAATCGCGGGTAGCAAAACCAGCTTTGCAATATCTATCTCGTTAATAGCTCCCATCGTTATTCCTTTATAAAATGAATACGCAATAAATTTACAACACTGAATTTATTTTATGTAGCCCTCATTATTATGAGGGCTTCGATATGACTAATTCCTGGGCTGGCTCCTGGTCTGACTTAATGCCAACCGCCCAATACGACCCCTGCCCGGAGGCCGTTATACTTAAAGACTGAAGCCAATCTCCACCGATGCCGCGCTGCGTTCCCCCTCGCCATGGTAAACCGCTTCGATGTTGTTACCATCGGGATCGAGTACAAAGGCCGCGTAGTATCCCGGGTGATAAGTTCGCTCACCGGGTGCGCCGTTATCACTGCCGCCGTGTGCCAGCGCTGCCTGGTAAAAAGCATCCACCGTCTCACGATCCCTGGCCTGGAAAGCCAGATGATGGCGTCCTGTCGGCTTACCTGCGGAACCGGGGCTATTAATGGATGAAACAACAAGCTCATCAGCCCAAAAATAATCGTCGTAGGTATTCACGACAGGGATCTCAAGGACCGCCAGCACGGCTGTATAAAACGCTTTGCTGGCCTCGAAATCATTTACCACAAGCTGGATATGGTCGATAAGCCTGCCGCGATGTAATCGGTAAGTCTCCATGATGGTTTCCTCATTCAGTCGTATTAACAGGTATTTATCCGTTATCTAAAAGGAACGTTGTACGGATTTGATGGATGAGTACAGGCCCGGGATGACGATGAATCTCAGTCAATAGAGCATGACATTAAAATCCTGTCTGTCACCGCAATCCTGACCCCTCAACCCCGTCCCCCAATCACCCCGATAAACTCTCTGACCTGCTTCTGCTTCCTGGCCGACAGCTTCTCCACCCTGCGCATCGCGGCTTCTAGCTCCGGTTCCGGCTCAACCGCCGTCAGCACAATACAGCCCTCCATCACCCGCACCTCCACCCGGGTGCCGGTCGAAAACCCTGCCGCCGCCAGCCACTGGCCCTTCATGATCATCGCCGGAACAAGACGACGATCTGGCAAACGTCTCACATAACTCACCGTCAACTGACGCTTATTTTTCGGCGACACTTCTGGATCAAACGAATCTACAATACAATCATCATTAGTCATGGTTGCTATTCTCGCGAAATAGTAATTGTGATCAGCGGTGCGGGTGTGCGCCAACACATTCGCACCGCGCTAAATAACACCTGTAAACCTAACCAGTAATAAAAATAAAGTCCAGACTTTAATCGGACATAATAAACGTCTTTAACCGCAAATTAAGAATTAACAGAATGCGTGACGCTATTAATTAGCGCTTGTGGAAAATGCCTTTCCTGATATTGCGGAAATAACCGCAAAGCAGATTCAAAAAACAAAAGCGAGATAATGCGCGCAACAGGATGCCCATGCCCAATTACGGGCACCCCATCTCTTTAGCCAGCGTACCCTTCCGGGACTTCAGGCGGCGGGCGATACCTGCCGGCAGGGCGGACCAGAACGAGAGCGCCGGATGAGTCCGCCGCTCAATCTCCTCCACCGTAACCTGATAATCACAAAAACTGGCGCTTTTGGGCGTCGCCTGATCCAGCAAAAACGCCGCGTATTCGCCTTTATCCGGACTGGAGCCGATAAAAATAATCTTCCAGTAGCCGCTGGGAAGCTCCACCTCGGGCGCGGCGGGCAGGGTGGCGATATGCCGTTCGAACAGCGGCCCGGTAACGGACCACACCGCCGCCACGTCGCGGCGCTCGGCGAGGGCGCGCTCCTTATCCTCCAGCCGCGCCCACGCCCCCTGATTCAGGTTGGAGGCCTGCGGGGTGATATTGGAAAGATAGTTTAACGCCTGCCAGTCTGTGCTGGCGCCGAGCCCGGCGAGCGGCGCCTGATGCCCGCGATCGACCGCCAATGCTGCGCTGGCCCCTTTGTATGCCGCGGGGGCAAGGGTATCCGCAGCGGGTAAATCCGGATCGCGCTTCCAGCTGCGCGAACGCCCGCTGGCCAGGCTGGCTTTGGTGATTTTATACGCCACCCAATTAGCGAATTTGCGCTGGCCGTTGTTATTGAGCGTATAGGCTTCGCGAACCAGCGTCTGCGCGCTTCCGCCGGTCGGGCAGCCCACTTCACAATGATCCACGCCGGATGATGCGGCAGCGCACGCGACGGCAAAAAATAGCGACGGCAGAACGCTGAATACTCGGGATAGCTTCATATTATTGATGACGTCAAAGAAAAGATGAACCGATGCATAAAAGAACCCCCTGAATAACCAGAGCGGAATTCAGCTATGAATCGCAAAGATGAAGTGAGAGCGTAAAAAGAGTTAGCCGGTCGCAGCTGCGCGGAATATCACAAGATGATTTAACATCACGGCGGATGTTATTTTGTGAATCCAGAAATGATGTTGAATGAGGTGACCAGACTCTCAAGCCCGCTATTTTCAGCCGGGCTGAACGGGTGGGAATATGCTCGACGAAGCGTAAAGCGGTGCGGCATCCATGTCGTTGTCTGAAAAAATGTCGCGGCAGGGGAAAACGCTTCTCTCTGCGAGGAGGATTACTCAGACTACGCGGATGACCGATTAAGGAGAGAAGATATGAAAAAGGAACTCTGGAGAGGCGTGCTGGCACTGGCCGTACTTAGTCTCCCCGCGATGGCGAAAACAGGCGTGTCATTCAGCCACAAAGACTGGGAAGTGGTATGCGATAACACGCTGACCTGCCGGGCGGCGGGATACAGCGCTGAAGAAGGAAGCGGAGGTTCGGTGCTGCTGACCCGCCAGGCCGGAGCGGGCACCGCCGTCTCGGGAGAGCTGATGCTGGCGGAGGTGACCGACAGCGACGTTCTGCCGGGCAAACTGACGCTGTGGATCAATGGCCAGCCGGCAGGCGATGTGAAGCCAGCAAAAGAGAGCTGGCCGCTGTCGGAGAAACAGGCCCGGGCGATCGTTAACGCCATCAAAGGCAGCGGGAAGGTCGAATTTACAGGCGGGGAGGCGCCGTTTGTGATTTCCGGCGAAGGCGCTTACGCGGTACTGCTGAAAATGGACGATGTTCAGGGGCGAATCGGCACGCCGGGCGCGTTGACCAAAAAAGGCGACAGGCCGGAAAGCAGCGTCCGGGCGGCGATTCCTGCCCCGGTCATTCACCGGGTCATGCCTGAGAAGGCGCAGGAGAGAGCGTTAACCGCGCCTGAGCTGGCGGTGCTCAAGCCGAAGCTTCTGGCCACGCTAAATAACGATGATTGGTGCGATCGCCTCCAGCCTGAGGAGGGGGAGGAGGCTGAAACCATCAGCCTGACGCCGCTGGATAACGCGCATTCCCTGATTTCGGCCTTGTGCTGGCGGGCGGCCTATAACGAGGGATACGGCTATTGGGTTGTGGATAGCAAACTTGAGGGTAATCCAACGCTTATTACGGTTTCCGGTTCTGAGTATGGCGACGGCGAGATTTTTATGAGCCAGAAAGGGCGAGGGCTCGGCGATTGCTGGGGGACGGCGAGCTGGCTCTGGGATGGCACAACGTTCCGCAAAAGCCGTGAAGCGACCACGGGGATGTGCCGCTATCTTCGCCTCGGCGGGACATGGGATCTCCCCACCTGGGTGACCGAGGTTAAACCGGCAAAGTGAAATCACTCGGCCAGAATCTCTCCCGACACACACGCCGACAGAGAGGACAGGGAAGGATCTTAACGATCCTCCGCGTAGCGGGATCGCGATCGACAGCGCCAGTGGCGTCAGAAAACTGACGCCTTGTTCAAAATAACAGCGCGGCTAATGTATTGCTAACTCGAATTAGTTTATGATTAAGCCGTTCTGTTCGTTATGGAAAATGAGTTTATGGCCAAAACCGTTGAGCAAGTCGCCAGGGCGCTGGGAATCTCGATTACCACCGTGCGCCTGGTGCTGGGTGGCAAAGCTGAGCAGTATCGCATCAGCGCCAAAACGCAGCAGCGTATTAATGATTACATCGCCGAGAACGGGCTGGTCGTTAACCATATCGCCCGCAGCCTGAAGCTCAATAAAACCGAGACCTTAGGGCTGGTGATCCCGCGTTTATCCAACCTGTTTTTCTCCACCCTGGCGGAAAAGCTCGAAGCCTGCTGCCGTCAGGCGGGGTATCAGCTAATGATTGCCTGCACCTACAGCGACAGCGAGCATGAAAACAGTCTGGTTGAAGGACTGCTGGCGCGCAACGTTGACGGGCTCTTCGTGGTGCCCTCTACCCGGGAAACGCAGCTGCATCACCAGAAGGTAGCGCGCAAGCGGCCGCTGGTGCTGCTCGACCGCGATTTTGGCGAGAGCGACGTGTCGCTGGTGGTGAGCGATAACTACAACGGCAGCAAAAAGCTGGTGCAGGCGATGACCCTGGCGGTGGACGTCTCGCCGATTTTTTTTATCGCCGGGGATACCCAGCAGCCGTCGATCCAGCGTCGTCTGCAGGGCTACCTGAGCGAGCTGCCCGCCGGCAAGGAGTGGATATTGTCCGCCAGCCATAACCGTCAGGAAGAGGGCAAACAGCTGATGCTCGATTTTCTCCGTCAGCACCGCGAGCCGCCGAAGGCGTTTATCGCCTCCTCTCTGCCCATTCTGGAAGGGACGCTGAGCGCGCTGCGGGAAACCTACGGCTTTATTCCGTCGGATATTCCCATCGGCACCTTCGATGAACATCAGATGCTGGGATTTCTGCCGAACGAGGTATGGTCGATGCGCCAGGATGAGGACGCCTGGGCGCAGCACGCGTTTCATCTGATGCAGCAGAAGCTGCAGGGGGAAAATGCTGATGTGAAGATCACCGTGCCGATGACCCTGATTCATCGTCCGCTGTCGGTGGAGAAGCAGCGGAGCCAGTAAATGACACGGCTAGTGTGAACACGTCAATCCCCGGCTGCGCTATGCTGGCCGGGGCTACAAATACCGCATCCTGCGCGCGCTGGTAGCCCGGATAAGGCGCGGGCGCCGCAATCCGGGAACCCTTAACGATCCCTCATCAAGTCAATCGCTGAACAAACCGCGCCGCCAGCCCGGCGTCCAGCTCCGGCGGCAGGCCGCTGATCCCGACGCCGCCAATGGCCAGCCCGTCGACGATCACCGGCTCGCCGCCCGGCATCGCCAGCAGCTGCGGGTCGTTAAATACCGCCAGCTGCAGGGCGCCGGCGCTGACCTCTTGCGCCAGCGTTGCCGTCGGACGGCGAAAGCGCAGGGCGCTCCAGGCCTTGCGCTGTGCCAGCTGGCGCGGTAGCGGTGGGCAGCGAACGTGCGCGCCAAAGGCGATGAGCTCGCCCTCCGGCCCGACAACCGCCACCGCCAGCCCCCGGGTTCGCGCATCGCTTTCCGTCTCCCGTAAAAACCGCGCGACCTGCTGGCACACGACGCTATCGTTCAGACGGATCTGGGGACAGAGCGCGTCATTGTCCGGCATCGGCGATATACCCCCTTAAGCGCAGATAGAGGTCATCCAGCTCGCCTTTCTGCGCCGCCGTCAGCGCCACAAACGGCTCGCGGGTGGGGCCGGTATCGACGGTCTCTTTCGCGGTAAGATACTTCGCCGACTGGAACACGCCGCGCGCGACCAGCTGCTCCACCACCTCGTTGATCTGCTGCTGCAGGCGCTGCGCCCGGGCAATGTCGCCCTGCTGAAAAGCGCTGCGCAGGGCGAGAAACAGCTCCGGCTGTAGGTTAACCGTGGTGCCAACCGTGGCCGTCGCGCCCGCCGCGAGGCTGGAAAGGAAGATCTCATCGAAACCGTTAAAAAAGACTTTCTCCGGGTAGCGGGCGATCATCCGTTCCAGCGAATAGAGGTTATGCGAAGTATGCTTCACCCCCAGAACCTGCTCATCGCCGAGCAGCGCGTCGGCGCTCTGGGCATCCAGCTCGACGCCGGTAAACTGCGGAATATTATACAAAATCACCGGAATCGAAATGGCGTCCAGCACCCGACGGTAGTAGGCGATAATCTCCTCGCGGCTATATTTGTAGTAGTAGGGCGGCACCAGCGACACCGCGCTGGCGCCGTCCTGCTCGGCGTGCTTCGCCAGCTCGACGGCATCCCGGGTGCGCGGCGTCCCCACGTGGGCGATCACCGGCACGCGACCGCCCGCCGACTGCACCAGCGTTGCCAGCACCTGCCGGCGCTCATCGAAACGCAGCAACGGCCCCTCCCCGGAGGAGCCGCAGCAGTAAAAGCCCTCAACCCCGCGCGCCAGCTGGGCGCGGGCGAGAGCGTCCAGCGCCGCGTAGTTCACCGACTCATCGGCGTGCATCGGCGTCACCACGGCGGAGATAATGCCGCGAAAAACCTGCCATTTATCGCTTACCATGCGGTCCAGCCTCCATCCACCACCACGTTGGAACCGGTCATATAGACCGAGGCGTCGGAGAGCAAAAACACCACCGCGCCGTTGTACTCGTGGGCTTTCGCCATCCGTCCGATGGGGATACGGCTGGTGTAGTTTTTCTGGAAGCGCGGGTCCTGATCGCTGCGCTCGACGCCGGAGAGGGTCAGAGTATTGACGCGAATGCCGTCGCGCCCCCAGTAGGTGGCGCAGTAGCGGGTAAAGTTATACAGCCCGGACTTTGCCGCCGAATAGGCCACCGGTTTGACGAACGGAATGCCGGTGTCCTCTTTTTTGTAGCTATAGATATCCTGCACAGGGGAGACCACGCCGTAGATCGAACCGACGTTGATGATCGAGCCGCCTTTGCCGGCCTGTTTCATGCGCTTGCCGACCTGCTGGGTCATCAGGAAGGTGCCGACCAGGTTCACTTCCACCACCTCGCGGAACACCTCTTCCGGAAACTCTTCAAACGGGCCGGAGACTTCCGGCGGCGCGCTGGGCTGGGTGTCGACGCCCGCGTTGTTGACCAGGCCATCCGGGACGCCCCACTTCGCTTCAATGCTATCCAGCACCCGGTTAATGCTGGCTTTATCGGTAATATTCACTTCCGCGCACAGCAGGCGGTCGGAGTCCTTAATCGCCCCCAGCACGCGGTCGACGCGCGCGGCATCGACGCGGGTGGCCAGCGCCGCCACCTTCGCGCCGCGGTCGTGTAACGTCTTCACATACTGCGCCCCCAGCTGTCCCAGGCCGCCGGTCACGATGATGACCTTGTCTTTAACCGAGAATAACGTGTCTTCCATTGTCCTTTCCCCTCACTGCGTGGTTAGATTTTGTGGGTTGCGAGGTAATCACGATCGAGAATAATGCCGTGGCCCGGCCTTTCGCTCGGCACGTAGTAGCCGTCCACCTCTTCGCCCGCTTCGGCGATGATGCGCAGATCTTTCCAGCGCCCGCCGTCGGTCATCTCGGCGTATGAGATATTCGGCACCGTTGCCAGCAGGCTGGCGCTGAGCTCCATGACAAAATGCGGCGTCATTGGCAGGTTGTGCGCGCGGGCGATGGCGGCGATATCCAGATAGCCGGTGATCCCGCCGACGCGGCCGAGATCCGCCTGGATGTAATCCGCGCTGCCGCTCTCGATGTACTGCGTAAACTGGTTTAAGTTATAGACGTTTTCTCCCAGCGCGATAGGCGTGGCGCTGCGTTCGCGCAGCCGCAGGTGGCCGGCGATATCGTCGGAGGGCAGCGGCTCCTCAATCCACAGCAGATTGAGTGGCTCGAACAGCTTGAACGCGCGCAGCGCCTGCGGGAAGCTCCAGCCCTGGTTGGCGTCCACCGCCAGCGGGAAGCCCGGCACTGCTTCCTGAATCTTACGCAGCCGCTCCACGTCCTCCTCCAGCGTCGGTTTGCCCACTTTCACTTTCGCCGCCAGGTAGCCGGTGCTTTTCCAGCGTTTGACCTGGTCAATCACTTCCTCAATGGACAGATGCAGGTTGATGCCGCTGCCGTACAGCGGAACGCGATCGCGTACGCGGCCAAGAATGTCGATAATCGGCGCATTGAGGGTTTTACCTAACAGATCCCAGTAGGCAATATCCAGCGCCGCCAGGGCATGGGTGGTGACGCCCGCGCCGCCGACGTCGTGTACGTGTTTATACGAGCGATGCCACAGGCCGCGCGGGGAGAGCGGCTGGCCAATAACGTCCGGGATAATCTCGGCAATCAGCGCGGAGATGGTTTTCCCGCACCAGCCGGAAGTGTGGCTAAAGCCGGTGCCGACGTGGCCGTTAGAACCGTAGACGTCAACAATCGCCACTTCGATATCGGTGACGTGGTGAATTTGATCTCCCCACGGGCCTTCCGGCAGCGGAACGCGGGCGGTCATCAGTTCGATATTTTCAATCACGGGCATTTTTGTGCTGTTCATCTGATTCCTTCCTTATATGGGTTCAGCGGGGGCCGCCCCTGCGGCCCGGGCGGTTAATGTTTGGAGGCCGGGGATTCATGACCCTCCAGGGCGATTGCCGGGCTGGCGTCATGTTCTCGATCGTTTTCGTCGCCCACCGCATGGCCGAAGACTTCCGGCAGCAGGAAGATGGAGGCGAGGAAGGCGCAGAACGGCGCGATAGCGATAATCATCGAGGCGACCGGTACGCCGACCGCTTCAAACAGGGCCGGGAAGACCAGGGTGGTAACGAAAGCGGTGACCTTGACGATGGTGTAGCCGATGCCGGAGGCCACCCCGCGATAGCGCGGTTTTGCCACCAGCGAGATCACCGTCATGCCGCTTTCGGAATCCCAGTAGTGGCCCCACAGCATTAGCGCCGCGCCGAAGATGATAAATGCGAAGCTGCTGCTGTAGACGCCCCACGCCGATATCGAAATACCGATGGTGACCAGCAGGAAGCCGTATTTGCTCAGTCCTTTATGCCCGAGCTTCGGCAACAGCAGCGGGCCGACAAATGCCGAGAGCGCGGCGATACAGTTCACCGCCAGCAGGGCGAGGTTATTCTGGATCTGCCCGGAAATCCCGATGGTCACGAGGATCAGCGGCAGGAAGAAGGAGAAGGCGTAGTTTTCAAACGACTGCACGGCGCAGGAGAACCAGCCGAACAGGGTGGTGCGGCGGGTAAACGGACGGCGGAACAGATCGTGCAGCGTCTCTTTGAGCGTCGGGTCGGCGATAGTGACGTTTTCATTGGGCAGAATGTCGTCCAGCAGACGGCCATCCTGTTCGCCGTAATATTCACGGGAGGCTTTTTTCGCTTCGATAAAGCGGCCGCGTTCGACGAACCACGCTGGCGTCTCCGGCAGCTCCCGACGCATAAACAGCAGCAGGCAGGCCGGGATCGCCGGGACCGCCAGCACGATGCGCCAGATCATATCCGGGTGAACATCAAGCGCCACCAGCGTGGTGACCAGCAGAATGGCGGCGATAATTCCCAGCGCGAACATAAACTGCCAGCGGTTAGCCATCACTTCGCGCTTGCCCTTCGGCATCACCTCCATGATGTAGGTAAAGCCGTTAGCCACGTCCGCGCCCACCGGGATCCCGGCGAGGCAGCGAATAATCGCCAGCCAGTACATATTGGGCGCCAGGCCCTGAAGAACGGCGAAGATCGCGAACAGGATCATCGACCAGAGGAAAATTTTACGCCGTCCGAGCTTATCGGTCAGCCAGCCGCCGAGCAGCGCGCCGACCACCGCGCCAAGCTGGGTGCCGGCGGCGGTAAAACCAAGCAGCCAGCTGCTGGGCTCATAAATATCTTTCAGGGCGAATAAAATAAACGCCATGGAATAAATATCCCATGACTCAATTAATAATGCGGTGATCATCAGCCATCCCGCTTTGGTGCAGCCAGGGGCCTCCTGCAGATCGAGCCGTTTCTTTGCCTTCTGGATAATAAATTCAATATGTTGCTGCTGATACATATAATCCTCTCTTATCCGGGCAGGCGGAGAGCCCGCCCGGACAGATGCGCGTTGATCCGCTCTTTATGGGCGATAAAGAGACGAATAAAGCGGATGTTTGCCAGGATCGCTAACAACGTAAAAATTACATAAGCGAATCAGTTGTTATTTCATTAATAAATGCGCATCGCCTGCGATAAAGACTTTCATATTTTGCGTCAGCGCCTGGGCAATAAAGGCGTTCAGCACTTCGGATAATACCTCCTCCTCTACGTAAGCCAGACTGAGATGGTTGCTCTGGTGTCCCGCCATTAAATCGTCGCGCGAAACCCCGTCGAGAACGGCGTTGAGTAACGGCCACTCGTAGTTGGTCGCCCGGCGGCGGCGTTCGAATTCGTCATGCGGTAGTTCGACGGCGGTGCCGGTGCCGATATGCAGGATCACCTGGGTGCCTTCGTAGTGCGCTCGCGCCCAGATAAAGCGTCCGGCTTTGCCCTGACCGGCAATGGTCGAGCCGCCATAGGGGAAGAACATCGCCGGCTGGCGATAGCCGGTGGCCCCGGCGATCCCGCCTTTCAGATGGGCGAACGGCACAGCGCCGGAGATCTCCAGATCCCAGTAGAACGTGCCGTTGTACTCGCTACCCCAGCGGATATCGTGAAGGGTGGTTTCGCTCGCCATGCCCAGCGCGCCGAGCAGCTTCGCCAGCATCACCTGCGGGATGGCGCTGCCCATATCCACCTCGTTGATGCAGGGGATCGGCGCGTCCGGACAGACGATCTCGCCATTCTCATCCGGGATCGGGAAACGTTCCGCGTTACCGATGGCGCCTTCGGCAAAATCCGAAGCGGCGCAGCTGTCTTTGAGCCCCTGCTGATACTGCACGCCCACCGCCGTCAGGCCGAAGCGCTTCACGAAGCGCGCCATGGCGATCATCATCGCGCACTGTTCCAGCACCTGCTCCCGGGTCAGATCCTTCGCCCCGTCGGCGCCGAACCGGAAGCGCATACCGCGGGTCTCATACCAGTCGAGACAGGCTTCGCGCAGGGCGGTCGGCACCTTGTTCATTTCAACCAGCAGCGCCGATTGCGACAGCGACTCCACCGGCATCCCCACGTCGATCATCGCTTTTTGCGGGAACACGCCGTTGATCATCCCCATACAGAAGGTATCGAACAGTCCGACAATGGCCTTGTGTTTGAGGATCGACTGCCCGACCTTCACGCCAATCTGCCCGGCTTCGCTGGCCAGCAGCGGCGCGCTGGGCGCAACCGGATGCAGATAGCTGAGCTTATGGCTGAGATGGCCGTCGCGCAGCCAGGTGTCTAAGCCGCGAATAAACGCCTCGTCGGCGAAGGTTTCCGACCAAAGCCGCGAGTAGTTGCGCTCCAGGCTGGTGAGGCAGCCTGCCATACAGAGCATGCCGACGAGGCCCGGCCAGGTACCGTCAAAATTGGCGAGCAGCAAAATAGGGCCGCGATGATGTACCAGCGAAGGAGCAAGGTGATGGGAGTATTGCCAGGCGGTAAGCAGGACAATAACCGGCGCATCCGGATCGATCCCGGCGAACAGCTCGCTACCCTCTTTCTGGCTGCTGATAAACCCGTGACCGCGCTGCTCGTTGACCGGATGGGCGCGGCGCAGGCGATAGCCTAATGTTTCCAGCGCCGTTTCCAGACGCTCTTCAAACAGCTTCTGCGTGGGCCAGCAGGTGACGTTAGCCGGTTCGCGGAGATCCGCATTGGTCACCATCAACACTTCGCCTGGCTGCGGGGTAATAAGCCCGGCTTCCGCGGGTAACGTTAAATTCAGCATGTGAATTTCTCCTGTAGGGGATAGGTCGCTTAGTTATCGTTGAGCGTGCTGCGCCGGGGTAAGCGCGGCATCAATCGTTCTGTTGCTGGCTAATTTCTTAAGCTAACTCGAATTAGCAAATTAGGATAAAAAAAAGACAGGAACAAACTCTTTACTGGGGATTTGTGATGGCTATCAATGTGCAATTATTAACTTATTAATATTTAACTCTTTATTTTAAACGGTGGGTCGAGGTGACAGGGAACGCTTGCTGAGGCGGCATAAAGGCGGGCAGCAAAGCGGACGGGAAGCGCAGCGGGGACGGTAAATCAGCATTAAATATATAATTAATTGAATTTAATAAATTATTTACGTTATTTCGTGAGCGATTTGTCTCGCGGCGCTGGCGCGAGTGTTAAAATTTAACCGATCCTGGTCACACTCTTTTAGCATTTACGTTGTGAATCTCCGTATCTTGTTATAATTAGCTAATTCGAGTTAGCTTGCGGGCGATTTTCCCTCGCCACCGCGGTTAGCCAGGCGCTGCCCGACTTAACAATAATGATTCAGGACAGAGGATTTAATGATGACTATGCTTACCTCGCCCGCCATGACCCCTGCAAAAAATGAACAAACATCGCAACAAACGCATGAAAGAAGAAAGCTGCTCACCGTGCTGGGCTCCGGTCTTTCCGGCACAACGATTGAGTTCTATGACTTTTTTATCTACGGCACCGCCGCCGCGCTGGTGTTTCCGTCGCTGTTTTTTCCTAACCTCTCGCCGCTGATGGCGCTGCTGGTGTCCTTCCTGACGCTGTCGATTACCTTCGTCAGCCGGCCCATCGGGGCCATCGTATTTGGCCACTATGGCGATAAGATCGGCCGCAAAAAATCGCTGGTTCTGTCGCTGATGATTATGGGTATTTCGACTTTTTTCATAGGCTTAATCCCCAGCTACGACACCATAGGCAACGCCGCGCCGCTGATACTTATCTTTTTGCGCCTCTGCCAGGGCTTTGCCATCGGCGGCGAATGGGGTGGGGCGACGACGCTGATCACCGAGTATGCGCCGCGCCATCGCCGGGGCTTTTTCGGCACTTTTGTTCAGTTGGGCAACGTGCTTGGCCTGTTTATCGCCACCGGCGTTTTTGCGCTGGTGGTGATGCTGCCGGAGGATGACCTGATGTCCTGGGGCTGGCGCGTGCCTTTCCTGTTAAGCATCGCGCTGCTGTTTGTCGGGATGTTTATCCGCTCAAGGATCGAAGAGACGCCGGTGTTCCAGGAGAATCAGAAACAGCAGCAGAACGCGCCGAAAGCGGCGGAGCAGAAGTTTCCCATTCTCACCGTACTCAAGCATCACCGTAAAGCGGTGTTCCTGGCGATGGGCATGCGCATGGGGGAGATTGTTCTGGGCTGGCTGACGGTGGCGTTCTTTATGTCCTATGTGACAAGGGAACTCAACTTCACTCGCGAAACGGCGCTGAACGGGCTGCTGCTGGCCAGCTTTGTCGGCATTTTTACCTTTCCGTTCTTCGGCTGGCTTTCCGATAAAATTGGCCGCCGACCGGTCTATCTGGCCGGCGCCGCCATCACGCTGATCTTTGCTTTCCCGCTATTCTGGATGATCGATTCCGGCTCGGTGAAGATGTTTATGTTCGCCACCACCTTCTGCTATTCCGTGGGGCTGGGCATGATGTTCAGCGTTCAGCCGGCCTTCTTTTCGGAGCTTTTTGACACCAGCGTGCGCTATACCGGCGTCTCGCTCGGCTTTCAGCTGGCGAACATCGTCGGCGGCCTAACGCCGATGATCGGTACCTTGCTGCTGGTGTGGTCCGGCGGCGCATCGTGGCCCATCTCGCTGTTTCTCGCCTGCATGGCACTGATTACCATCCTGTGCGTCTGCGTGACGCGGGAAAGCTATAACGATGAGCTTAATGAGGTGAAGAAGTAGCCGGGGAGGGTTGCCCCGCCATGACCGGCGGGGCGGGCGTATCAGAACAGATTAAATTTATATTCGATAATCACTTCCGAAGAGAGCGAGTTGGCCCGGCTGTAATGGCCGTCGGTAAGCACCGGCGTTTTGCCATTCATCTTATAGGACCAGCCCGGCCCGAACATCGCCCAGACGGTGAGATTTTTCAGTCTTGGGTGCGTCGGCACCCAGCGGCTGAAGGCGTTAATTTCCCCGGTACGGACGTGGTTGCCGCGGTAGTTAAACTGGGCGATGTTGCCGGCGAGACCGATCGCCAGCTCCGGCGTCAGGTTATAGTCCGACATATTAGAGAGAACCAGTTCACCGTCGCGCATATAGTCGTTACCGGCGTAAGCCATTGAGATAAAGGTCCCGCGCGAGTTTTTACTCATATGGCGCGGGTAGAAGCCTACTTCATTGGCCTTGTTCGCATCGGTATAGCCCAGACCCCACTTGGTGCTCCAGTTGTCCGCCTGCCACTTCACATCCATGGCGATGTGCCAGGCGTCGTCGTCAAAGTCACGCTTATTCGCTGGCATCGCTTTATACTCGTCCAGCGCGTGAGTGGCGTAGACCTGAGTACCGATGTTCAGCGCTTTTATCGGCTTAATATTGGTAAACAGAATATGGCGGCGCAGATAGTTATCGCTTTCACCATAGCCGTACTGCATGTTCAGGTGCTCGCTTTGCCACAGAATATCGCCGCTGGCGATATGGTTAATGTACTGTCCGCTGTTGGTCTGGAAGCGTTTCTTATCCGGCGAGTTACGATCCATCGCGCTTTCGATGTACGCGCCGCGCAGCGTGAAGGGACCGTAGTTCACCGCGCCGGTCCAGCCCAGGTAGGTGGTCGGAGAGAGGCGGGTGGAGTTGGAGATGACGCCAAAGTTTTTCATCGTCTGCCAGCCCCAGCGGGCGTTCAGATGAGTGTCCGCCAGGCGATACTGTAGCTTGACGTTGCGTTGACCAAATTTGGAAAAGCCTTCAGCGTTGCTCTTTTTATTCCCGCTGCCGTTGTTATACAGCACGCCGCGGGAGTTAAAGTAATCGCTGGCGCCGAGCTTTACCGCTCCGTAGTAAGTGGCATCAAAGCCAATAATATCGGCAAAATAGCCGGACTGATAATCGACAGCGACGCCCTGACCCCAGGCATTATGGACTTTCTTTGGCTCGGTCTCTTCTTCCTTAAGATATTTCCAGTAGTTTTTAAACGATAAATTCATATGGGACTGGCTGAATAACGGATCGTCGAGCACGGTATCGATATAATCGCGCTCCTTCAGGCTGTTAGTGGTCGAAGCTGACCAGGCGCTGGCGGGAATAGCCAGCAGCATAATGGCGACTGTTGTAGTATTGATTTTCATAATAAACCCCAGAGTAGGGACGCAGCGATCCAGGCGAGGTGTTTTCGCCTGAAGTCTGCCGTAATAAATAATTAAGCGTGGGTATTATTTTTTATCGAGAGCCTGTTTTCCGGCTTCAACATATTTCATGGTGCCAATTTCTGGAACGGTATATTTGCCGTCTTTATAAACAATTTTAACCACCGCGGCATTGGCAAGCGGCTTGTTTTTCGCGTTATCGTCGGTTAAATCGGAAATCATAATCTGCATTGCGGTACCGGATGAAATTGCCAGCACGTTTTTATCGCCCCGGGCCTGCGCGTTTTCAACGATAGTGTGCAGCGTTGCCTGGGTACGGGTTTTTACCTGCTGATAGTTTTCCGCCATACCCTTTGGGTCGGCCGCTGCCAGCGCGTTCTGGTTGGTATCGACGGCCAGGGTGCCCGCTTTCATTTGGCTGAACAGCGCAGCGCCGTCTTTAAGCCCCAGCTGTCTGGCGCCGGCGTCGGCCATATCTTTGTTATAGCCGCCTTCGAAACCGCCGAAGAAGGCTTCCCGCAGGCCGCTGAGCTCAGTAAGTTTGTAATCACTTACTCCGGCTTGCTTAAGGATCACCTGCATGGTTTCACGCTGACGTCCGGCATCGCTGGAATAGAAGCTATCAAAAGGAATACCTTTAAGCCCCTCGCCGAGATAACGAGCGACGCGAATGCCGTCTTCGGTAAGCGGTGAGTCCGCCCAACCCTGCACGCGGTCAAACGTATTCAGCAGCGTTTTGCCATGGCGGGCGAAATAGATATTCACGCCGTCATCGTTTTTAACTTCCGCCGCAGAGCAGGTTGCCGCACCTGCCGCCATCATTAATGCTATTAGCCACTTCTTCATATAACGCTCCACCTGAATGGTCTTTTTATAAGCAAAAAAAAACCTACGTCAGATATTCGACGCGAAGCATAAATAAGATTATGTTCGCTCGAACGTCTATAACGTAGGTTTCGCCTGTTCTAAACAGTAACAATCCAACAAGGGCGACGTTAGCACTAATTATGAGAAAAGACATCCTCTATTTATTATGAATGTCAATAAATGTGATCGTCTTCATGGAGGTAATTTTGTCGATTGAGTTGTATCTTAAGTTTAATTTTCAGATTAATTGGCAGTTTTCGGCTTAAATAATTTTAGAGGATTGATCTCCGTCACAGAATAATGATGTCCGGGCTGGACTCTTTTACGCTCTGGCGTTATTTTCGCAGCACTCTGGGATTGTTACTGACCACAGGCAAAACCTAAGACCCCTGTCCGCCAATTTGGCGTGCGGCAGGAGTCTTAGGTTTTTTTTTGCGCCTAAGAAATACCTCTGCTACCCAACAAGGAGTGATGATGAGAACGAAAATCCTGACTGCCGCCATTCTGGCGTTATCTGCCGCTGGCGTACAGGCTGCTGAAAAACCGCTGAAAATACTGCTGGTTAACGATGATGGCTGCCAGTCTGTGGGGACCACTTCGCTGCAGGAAAAACTGGCGGCCAAAGGGTATGACGTCTGGATGGTGGCGCCGGCAACGAATCAGAGCGGTATCGGGTCGGCAATTACCTTTAAAACGGGTAAAGTTTTTGATGTCAAAAAAGCCGCTGACAAACGCTACTGCTTCCCTGGAACTCCTGCCGATGCGCTGGATTTTGGCCTGTGGGGCGTGCTGAAAGACGCGCCGCCGGATCTGGTGATTTCGGGCGTCAACGATGGTCCCAATACCGGTATGGCGCAGGTTAACTCCGGCACCGTGAGCGCCGCGGCCCGCGCCGTACGCTACGGTTTCCCGGCGATTGCCGCCAGCATTGGCTACCGCTTCACGGAAGAAGAGATGAAGAACAAATGGCCGAGCACGCATAAGTACTGGCCTGATTCGGTGGATTATGTCGTCTCGCTGGTGGATAAACTTAACGCCGCGCATAAACCGGGAAGCCCGATTATGCCGCAGGGGGCCGGGTTGAGCATTAACTATCCGCCGCTGCCGTCGGCTGAAATTAAGGGTGTTCATTATATTGAGAATGAACAATTCCCTGTGCCGCAGATTGGTTATGAACTTCTGGCGGACGGTACCGCCAAACAGACGATGAATCCGGAGGCGATGAAACCGGCGGAAGGGGATAATGACTCGGGCTGGCTCAACAAAGGATATATTACTTACACCCTGTTTGATGGTTCATGGAACGCGCCGCACTACCAGGCGCAGTTTGAGGCGCTGCTCGGTAAATGATGCTGTAGCGATAGTAAAGAAGAAGGCGCGGGTTCCGCGCCTTCTTTATATGAACCGATGATGAAGCGCTATTCGTCGAAGAACCAGTAGCCCTGGTTAATCAGGCGGGTCAGATCGGCGATAAAAGCCGGATTGCGCAGCGCGGCCTCGCCTAGCTCCTCTTTACCCAGCAGGGTATAGCGGCACAGCGCGTCCAGAGCCGCGGGATCGGTTGGCTCCAGCTGTTCGCTATTCACAAAGAAGCTGTCGCCGATGTGCAGTACGCGCAGGCCGCTCAGGCGAGTCAGCATTTCACCGCCCGCCAGCGCGTCGACAATCTCCTCTTCTTCAAAAGGCGGTTCAGCGGGCGCAATATCCAGCTCGTGGCGCGGCGTCGTGGCAAAACGCCCAAACCAGCGGCGGAAATCTTCCGGCTGGTTAATCATCTCGATCATCATGCCGCGCAGGCGTTCCAGTTCATACTCTTCTACCCGTCCCGGATGTTCGCGGCAGGTCAAATCCGGATCGCTGTAGTGCTCGCCGCCGAGATCGTTTTCCAGCGCATAATCGGCAAAGCTGCTGATCAAATCGCGGCCGTTTGGCCCACGGAAGCCGACGGAGTAGTTCAGCGCCGTTTCGTGAGTGATTCCGTCGTGCGGGAATCCGGGCGGAATGTACAGAATATCGCCAGGTTGCAGATCTTCATCAATGATCGGCGGGAACGGGTCAACGTGCAGCAGCGCCGGATGCGGGCAGAACTGACGCATCGGTAGCTTATCGCCCACGCGCCAGCGGCGGCTGCCCATGCCCTGAATAATAAAGACGTCGTACTGGTCGATATGCGGGCCCACGCCGCCGCCCGGTACGGAAAAGGAGATCATCAGATCGTCTAAACGCCAGTCCGGCAGCACGCGGAAGGGGCGCACCAGTTCAGCGGCGGGCATATGCCAGTGGTTTACCGCCTGAGCCAGGAGCGACCAGCCGGTTTCGCCCAGGCCATCAAAATGTTCAAACGGCCCGTTGCTGGCCTGCCATTGACCGTTCTTGAGGCTCACCAGTCGACTATCGACTTCCGGTTCCATGGCCAGCCCGGCCAGCTCATCCGGCGTAATCGGATCGACGAAATTCGCGAAAGCCTTCTTTAATACGACCGGCTGCTTTTGCCAGTACTTTTCTAAAAACTCGGGCCAGTTAATGTTGAGTTGATAAGCCATAGGTTCATACCAATAAGAAGAAACGGGCCTGATTATAGAAATATGCACCCTCAAGCCGCTTTGTCATGGGTCAAGGCTGGTGCTTAATTCATCATCTGAAGTCACGACGCGGTAAGAGAGGGGAAAACGTAAAGCGGATAACGTTGATTTTCGCAAAATGTCGCTTTTGCCTGAATTCGCTGCAGCCCGCGTGGCGTCTGGCTTTTTCCCATTTTTTCTGGCGTGGATGGGGCTTGAGAAGTTTAAATTATGAGCGTTTGATAAGTTTTTTGTATTTTAAGGGTTGCTATATCCCGGCAGCTCCCTATAATGCGCTCCCACTGACACGGCAGATGTGAATCACTTCACAAACAACCGGGTCGG